>JAYVQD010000387.1:0-5292 GCA_043777275.1 Nitrosomonadales bacterium | reverse complement strand
GTGTCGCCAAATTGTTTTGGCATTCAGGTTTCATAGGGAAATATGCTTTCGCCCGAAATTTCTGCGAAAAATCGTTCCCTCTGAGAAATCGGCATTTTAATAGAGGCTGAATAGAGACGGATGAAGGATGAAAACCACCCGACCGATGGTGTGCTGTTGATTGTTTCCATCCTTCATCCTGCTTCGCTTCAAGTGTGCCCTTGTTCCGCCTTCATCCTTTAAAAAGAAACGGGAGAAAAATGGACAACAACAATTTCAATCGGCGTGATTTCATAAAAGCCGGTGCAGTCGCCGGCGGCATCGCGCTCGCGGGCGCCGCCGGTGCCAATCGCCATCCGGCGCCACGCCCGACCTCGTTGCAGTACCTCGACCGCAACATGTATCGCAAGGGCACCGACGTGCTCGCGCACTACGGCCAGGGCCAGCATCGCGGCGGCAAAATGCAGATGATGGCCATCGGCGAACGGCGCTTTATTTTCCAGCAGGGCGATGTAATCGAGGTGACCAACCCGTTCAAGCCGGTGCTGCTGGGCCGCAATGCGTTTCTCGGCAGTCAGTTGCAGCTCGCCTACAACCACAAGCTCGGCAAGTGGATTTTGATGACCGGGCGCGGCTCGCAGGCGACGTTCACCACGCCGAAGTGGCCGCACGGCAAATACGACAACCCGCTGCTGATCGACGGCAATATCAAACAGACCGGTCTGCGCGGCGTGCGTTTTTACGATGCAACCAACCCGGAAAAACTCGTGCCGTTGTCCGAGTGGAGTTGCGATCAGGGCGACCCCAAGCGCGAAGTACAAACCGGCGCTGGCGTGCATCGCAGTTACTACGACGGCGGGCGTTATGCCTATCTCGATGCGGGGCCGGACAACAGCTTCATCCACATGGAGTCACCGGTTCGGTATTACACCAACTGTTTGCAGGTGATCGACGTGGCCGATCCGTCGAACCCGAAGTTTGTGTGCAACTGGTGGATACCGGGTCAACGCAAGGACGAAGAGGCCGCGTACAAGAAGTGGGCCGAATACGGCGACAAGGATTCCTTCACCAGCAAGCACGGGCCTATGTACGTGCCGGTGAAAGTCGAAGACGGCGGCAAGCTCGGCTACAGTTCGTGGGGATCGTTCGGCATGCTGATCCACGACTTATCGGATATCACCAGGCCGCGCGTGGTTGGCAAGTTTTTGCCGCCTGGCCAGAAGCCCGGCGCGATTCATTTTCACACCATCGACGTGGCGCGCCTGAATCGCGGCTTTGTTATCGCCAGCCCCGAAGTGTTGAACCCCGATTGCAACGAGCTGTATCAGCCGATCTGGGTGATTGACGTCAAAGACCCGGCCAATCCCAAAGCGCTGTCGAAACTTCCCGTACCCGTGCCGCCGTCCGAAGCGCCGTATAAAGATTACTGTGATCGCCGTGGCCGCTTTGGCCCGCACAATTCGCCGCACATCAAAGCGCCGGGCAAGCCCCACGCGAATTTCACGGCGTATTCGTTCTTCAATGCCGGGTTGCAATTGTTCGATGTCGCCGATCCGTCGAACCCGAAGAACACCGGATACTTTGTGCCGCCGCAAGCCGGCCATCTCGATCAGTACGACAGCTATCCGCGCGACACCGACAACGTGTTTATCGAATGGGATCGCAAGTTGATGTGGGTGGGTACCGGAACCGGCATCTATTTGGTAACCTCGCCGCTGCTGGGCACGGCCGTGTTAAAGCCGATGAAGGTGGCCGAGTGGGTGTTTCCAGGTCTCAATGCGGGTCACTCGTAAGTATTTGTTTTTATTGGAGAATTTGTAATGGCTGCCAGTTACAAAAGTAAGAAGAAAAAGATTGAACCCCAGAACATCAAAGCCGCAAGCATCGATCAAACGCGCGGCGTGTCGTCCGCGCCCGATGGTTTCTACGATCCGGCGAATCCGGGCCATCGCTGGGATCTGCCGCTGCAGGCGCCGGGCCGCATGCAGGTTGATTTTGAAGAGCGCGTTGATTTTCGCCGCCTGCACAACTATCGGCTGGCGCGCACGCGCAATGCACTGGCGCAATCGGATCTGGGCGCGGTGCTGGTGTTTGACCAATACAACATCCGCTACATTTCCAGCACGGTGATTGGCGAGTGGGCGCGCGACAAACTCACGCGCTGGTGTCTGCTCACCGGCAACGGCGAGCCGTGGGTGTGGGATTTCGGTTCCGCCGCGCGCCATCACAAAATTTACGCGCCGTGGCTGCCGAAGAATCATTGCCTCGCCGGCAACGTGGGGCTGCGCGGCGCGATCAATCCCAAAGTCGGCTTGTTCGAGGAAGCCGCCAAAGAAATTTACGACGTGCTGAAAGCGGAAGGTGTCGCCGACATGCCGATCGGCATCGACGTGTGCGAGCCGCTATTTATGTTCGCGTTGCAAAAACTCGGATTGAACGTCGTCGATGGCCAGCAAGTCATGCTCGACGCACGCGAGATCAAAAGCCACGACGAAATCACGTTGCTTAACATGGCGGCGGCGATGGGCGACGGCGTGTATCAGGATATTTTCGAAGCGCTGAAACCGGGCGTGCGCGAGAACGAAATCGTGGCGCTGGCGACCAAGCGCTTTTACGAAATGGGTTCCGATTGCGTCGAAGCGGTGAACGCGATTGCCGGCGAGCGTTGCAGCCCGCATCCGCATAACTTCACCGACCGCCTGATACGCCCCGGCGATCAGGCGTACTTCGATCTGATTCAAACCTACATGGGTTACAAGACCTGTTACTACCGCACCTTCACCGTGGGCAGCGCTACACCCGCGCAGCACGACGCGTATAAAAAAGCGCGCGGCTGGATGGACGGCGCCATCGCGATGTTAAAGCCGGGCGTCTCCACCGAAAAAGTGGCGAAGGCGTTCCCCAAGTGTACGGAAATCGGATTCGAAACCGAGATGTCGGCGTTCGGTTTGAACTTCTGTCATGGTCTGGGCATGGGCCTGCACGAGCGGCCGTTGATCTCGCGCCTGAATTCGTTTAAAGACCCGTATGAATTAAAGGTGGGCATGGTGTTTGCGGTCGAAACCTTCTGCCCGGCGAAAGACGGCGTGTCGGCTGCGCGTATCGAAGAAGAAGTGGTGCTGACACCGAATGGCGCGAAGGTTATTACGCTGTTCCCGGCGCAAGAGTTACCTATCGCAAACCGCTACTAAAAACAGATTGATTGAGGCAGACATTGGAAACATCCACCAAGCAAAAAGCCGCTGAACTAAAAACCCTGGGCCACGACATCCGCCTCGAGCTCTACCGCTCGCAACTCGAATTGCGCTACTGCGAAAAGCGCGCCTACGATCTGTTTTTGCAAAACCTCATCAAGGGCACCAGTCACTTGTCGCTGGGGCAGGAGGCGATAGCCGCCGGCTTCGGCGTGGCGATGCGTCCCGACGACTGGACGTTCTGCACCTATCGCGGCCACGCGCATACCCTCGCGCGCGGCGTATCGATGACGGGCGTGCTGGGTGAGCTGATGGGGCGGCAATGCGGGCTGCTCGGCGGCAAGGGCGGTTCGATGCATTTGACCGATGTGAGCAAGGGCGCGATGGGCAGCTATGCGATTATCGGCGCGCATCTGCCGGTGGCCGCGGGCGCGGCGTGGAGCGCGCAGTATCGCGGCACCGAGCAGGTGGCGGTGTGTTTCTTCGGCGACGGCACCACCAACATCGGCGCGTTTCACGAGGCGCTGAATTTCAGCGTGATCTGGAAGCTGCCGGTGATTTTTGTGTGCGAAAACAACCTCTACATGGAATACACCCCGATTGCGAGCGTCACAGCAGTGGAGCATCCGGCGGCGGATCGCGCCAGCGCGTATGGTCTGGAAAAAATCGTCATCGACGGTAACGATGCCGACGAGGTGTATCACACCGCAGGCAAATACATGGAGCGCGCGCGCCGCGGCGGCGGTCCCGCGCTGATCGAGTGCATGACCTATCGCCACAGCGGCCACTCGCGCGCCGATCCGGGCAAGTATCGCCCCGAGGGCGAACTCGAACGCTGGCTCGAACGTGATCCGATCAAAATGTATCGCGAGCGCCTGTTGGGCTTGGGCATCGTGGAAGCAACGCTCGTGGATATCGAAGGCGAATCCATGCGCAAAGTGGACGAAGCAACGGAAGCGGCCAAGTTGTCACCCGTGCCGACCATCGATCAAATTGAAAAAAATGTGTGGGCAGACGGGAGTGCAGCATGGCGGAATTAACCTATCGCGACGCGGTGGCAGCAGGCATTGCGCAGGAAATGCGGCGTGATGAAAATGTAGTATTTCTGGGTGAAGACATTGGCGCGGCGGGCGGCGTGTTCAAGGCGACGGTGGGCTTGTTCGAGGAATTCGGCCCGCGCCGCGTGCGTGACACGCCGATTTCCGAGCAGGCGATTCTGGGCGCGGCGATGGGTGCGGCGATGACGGGTTTGAAGCCCATCGCCGAAATCATGTTCTCGGATTTTCTGGCAGTGTGCTGGGATTTGGTCGCCAACGAAATCGCCAAGACACGCTACATGACCGACGGCCAGATCACGCTGCCGCTGGTGATCCGCACCGCCAACGGCGCGGGTTCGCGCTTCGGCGCGCAGCACTCGCAGGCAGTCGAAAACTGGGCGATGATGATCCCCGGCATCAAGGTGCTGGCGCCGGCGTTTCCCGCCGACGTGAAAGGGCTGATCGCCGCAGCGGTGCGCGATCCTGATCCGGTGATTATCTTCGAGCAAAAATCACTCTACGCGTTCAAGGGCGAAGTGCCCGATGGCGACCACGTCGAGGAGATTGGCAAAGCCAAAGTGCTGCGTCACGGCACCGACTGCACCATTGTCGCGCTGGCGCTGATGGTGCATCGCGCGCTGGCTGCCGCTGAGATTTTGCAACGCGATCACGGCATTTCCTGCACCGTGGTCGATGTGCGCTCACTGGTGCCGCTGGATACGCTAACGATCCTGGCCGAAGTGGCGAAGACCGGACGCCTGGTCACCATCGAAGAAAATCCGCGCCTGTGCGGCTGGGGCGCCGAGATTGCGTCGATAGTGGCGGATGAAATTTTCTGGGACCTTGATGGCCCGATCATCCGCATTACCACGCCGCACATTCCGCTGCCGTCGGCGGATTTGCTGGAAGACAACACCATTCCTTCGGTGGAGCGCGTGGTGCGTGAGATTCGGGAAAAGATTGATTAAGTGGAGTGCGCGATGAAGATATTTATACGTAAGTATTTGTTTTTATTGAGCTTTTTATTCTCGCCTTGGGTGGGTGCTCTAGACACGATTTTGCTCAATGGCAAAATCGTTACC
>JAYVQD010000386.1:0-5301 GCA_043777275.1 Nitrosomonadales bacterium | reverse complement strand
TCGATGCCCTTTTTCACCGCGGTTTGGGTTAAATCCGCCACCAGCCCCGCGCCGCCGCCGTTAACCGTCAACGGAAAGCGTCCGAAAAATTTGCGCTTGCCGTTGACCATGGCCGACTGCGTGCCATAGTTGGGCACGAACGACGCACCCTGGCTGCGCAGCCACACCATCGCCGCATGGCTCTGGGTAATCAGCGTTTCGCTCAGGTTCGGGTCGGTGCGAAAGTTCGTCAAGCGATACAGGTCATCGTAAAACTCATCGATGGTGTTGCTGTCCCAATCGGTGTTTTTCGCTTCGTCTTCGGGGATGTCAGTAAGCTGCTGCAAATCTTCAACCTTGCTATAGGCAAAGCGCATCACGCCGCCGGCAAAGCGGCTGTTGCCGCCGGATTCATCTATCGTCGCCGCTTCGAGCATGGCGACGCTGACCCCTTGGTCGCGTGCCGACAACGCCGCGCACAGCGCCGCGTTACCTTTGCCCACCACTACTACGTCGTACTTTTGCATGTGGCTTTCCTCTCCCTTGCGTAAATCCACTGGTGTGACGAATCATTATCCCTTAACTGCTGAAACCTGCGCTCTTAATCAATTTACTCATGCGCGCCATGTCTGATTTGATTAATGCCAGCAGCTCCTCGGGCGTGGTGCCCGCACTCTCCACGCCCGCGCTGTTCAGGCGCTTGGTATCCGTGGTTCGCATCACGTGATTGATTTCGCTGTTGAGTTTGGCGATGATCGCCGGCGGTGTGCGCGCGGGCGCAAAAAAACAGATCACCGATTCCGATTCGTAGCCGGGTATGGTCTCCGCCACCGAGGGCAAATCCGGCGCGAGCTTGGATCGCTTGGTGGTGGTTACCGCCAGCGGCCGCATCTTGCCGCTCTGGATGTGCGGCACCACCGACCCCAAACCCGGAAACATCAGATGCACCTCGCCTGCCAGCAAACCCACCATCGCCGGGCCGGTGCCCTTGTAGTTGATGCGCACAATGTTCACACCCGCCATGGCCTTGAACAACTCCGCCGCCAGATGCGGCGACGCGCCCGAACCGCCCGCGCCGTAGTTAAGCTCACTGGGCCGGGCCTTCGCCAGCGCGATCAGCTCCTTCACCGATTTGACCGGCACCGACGGATGCACCACCACCACATTGGGCGAACGCATCGACAGCGTGATCGGCGCCAGGTCGCGCAGCGGATCCCAGCTCACCGCGGTCAGAAACGGCTGTATCCATGCCACCGAGCCGTAGAACAACAGAGTGTGGCCGTCGGGCGCTGATTTCGCAACGACTTCGACACCGAGGCTGCCACGATTTTCGACGATCACCTGCTGCCCCAGCCGCGGCGTGAGTTCCTGCGCCACCAGCCGCGCGCCCCAATCGTTGTTGCTGCCCGGCGCGGCGGTGACAATGCGGATCAGCTTGCTGGGGTAGGCGTCCTGCGCGTGGGCTGGCGCCCCGCCTGCCATACAGACCACCACGACCACCACGACCGCACCTATCCTGGAATGCAATGGCATGTGTGTGCCTCCCGTTCGCGAACCACTAATCACTAACCCCGTCCGGTGCCGCTTCGAGCAACGCGGTCAGGTTTTTCACCGACGGCACTGTTTCAAACACCGCCATCATCCGGTACGCGGCGGCAGCCGCCTCCGCCGTCAATACACGCCGCGCGCAATCCTCGAATTTTTCCTGCATCTGTGCAGACGCGATCGGGTTGCCGGAGGTGCGCCCGAGCGGTCGCTCCACTTTGGCTGAAACGCTGTTGCCGTTGGTTAGCGTGATTTTCACTTCAGCGCCGAAGGGAAACTCCGCCACCGAAAACTGCGCTGGCCCGTACGGCGCCGCATGCACGCGCGGCAGCAACGACTGCACCGCCGTATCGCGCCAGGCATCGCCCTCGAAATGATCGAGCCGCACCTCACCGTTTAACGCCGCGCGCGCCACGCAATATTGCACACTGAATTTGGCGTTGAGCGCGCTGTCCGGTTGGGGCCGGTCGGTATGCGCCAGCCCGCGCGCGGCAGTCCACGAATCAATGCGCGACACCGCAGCCGCATCGAACCGGCCATGCTCGCGCACCAGATTCAGCGTCGCTTCCACCGCCGAATGCGTGCTGTAGCAGCACGGATAGCGTTTATAGCCCGCACCCGGCTCGACGATTTCAAACGGGCGGCCCCAGTTCTCGACGATACCCGTTGCATCAAAGTTGCCGCTGCCGTTGAACAGATTGAAAAATCCCTGCCTGTGCTCAAAGGCATCCGCATTCGCGGTAAACCCCTTGCGCGACAGCAGCACCGCCATCAAGCCGCTGCGCGCGCACTGACCGACGTGCAGCGATTTGGTCATGGTGCCGAAGTTTGCCTTGACGCCCGCAGCCAGCGAGGT
The DNA here is from genome assembly GCA_043777275.1 of Nitrosomonadales bacterium. Classification (GTDB taxonomy): domain Bacteria; phylum Pseudomonadota; class Gammaproteobacteria; order Burkholderiales; family SG8-41; genus UBA5216. The sequence continues at coordinate 2,921 of JAYVQD010000386.1, read as the reverse complement.
GGAAATCGCCAGCGCGGTTTCGGTTTGCGCAGCGGTAAGATTCAACAAGCGCGCACACGCCGCTGCAACAGCAAACACACCGAGCGTGGCCGTCGGATGCCAGCCCTTCTCGCTGTGATGAAAATTCACCGCGTTACCGATGCGCGCGCCCATCTCAAAACCGGCGGCGTGCGCCAGCAGAAAATCGCGCCCGCTGGCGCCAAACGCTTCACTGGCCGCGATTAGCGCAGGCACCATCACCGCCGACACATGCCCGCCCATATGAAACGCAGTGTTATCGAAATCAAGCACATGCGCGGCAGTGCCGTTGATGAGCGCGGCATCCAGACAGCCCGCGCGGCGATTCGAGCCGAGGATTAAACAAGGCCCCGCCGCCGGAGACAACCCCATCACTTCTTCCAGAATGCGCGGCGCGTCTTCGTGCGCGCCCGCGAGCGCGACGCCTACCGTATCGGCCAGCGCGACCTTGCCCCAGTACACCGCTTCGGGCGGGAGGTCCTCGTAGCGCAGCGCCGCTACGCGTTCAGCCAGTTGACGTGCCAAGCCCATGTCAGCGCCCCCTCTTTTTCTCCAGGAAAATTCTAGTCCGTACCACCTGCCAGCACTTCGGCCACATGCAGCACTTGCGTCTTCATGTCGCCGCGCCGCCGCAAACGCCCTTCGATATTCAGCATGCAACCGAGATCGCCCAGCACCACGGCCTCGGTTCCGTGCGCCGCCGTACTCGCCGCAATGTTGTCGCATTTACGATCGGCAATGTGCGTGGAAATTTCACCATACTTCACCGCAAAGGTGCCGCCGAAACCGCAACAGGCTTCGCATTCGTCCATTTCGTTGAGCGTGATCCCCGCCACTTGCGCCAGCAGCGCACGCGGCTGCGCCTTCACACCGAGTTCGCGCAGCCCTGCGCAGGAATCGTGATAAGTATATGTTTTTATTGAATTTTTTATAGACCCCGGCGAAACGGAATACTTCATCACATCTACCAAAAACTCCGTCAGCTCATATGTCACCGCACACAATGCGTTGACGCGTCCGAGTTCGGGCTGCCCCGCAAATAATTCGGGATAATGCGTGCGGATCATCCCCGCGCAAGAACCGGATGGCGCAACCACGTAATCACAATCCTCGAACTCCGCCAGCACCTTGCGCGCCAGCGCCAACGCCGACGCGCGATCACCCGAGTTATAGCCTGGCTGCCCGCAACAGGTTTGCGCGGCAGGCACGACCACTTCGCACCCCGCCGACTCCAGCAGCTTCAACGCCGCGAAGCCGATGCTCGGACGCATCAGATCAACGAGGCAGGTGACGAAGAGGCCAACTTTCATTGACGATACAAGCCCTGCTTTGCCAGCCACTGCTGAATCACGTCGGCAACCTGATCGCTATTCTTGTCCATCATGATCATGTGTGAATTGCCTTTGATGCCGATCTGCGGCAGGTTCACCACGTCGTACTGGCCACCCGCGGCTTTCACCTGCTCCAGAAACTTCAGTTCGTTCGCGCGTATCGTAGGCCAGCGCGCGTCTTCTTCGATGTAATCGCCGTAGACCGCGAGGATCGGCGTGTTTTTCAGATTCGCCGCCAGCGCGGCGTCGCCCGGCCCGGCCGGCTCCACCAATACCAATGCCTTTACCTTATCCGGCCGCGCCTGCGCGACTTTCTGTCCGAACGGCCCCGACTGTGAATGCACCAGCACCACGCACGGACACACTTTATCCACCAGTTCAATGTACGCGCGAACGATCGCATCGTCAGTGGTGGTCCAGCGCGGCACGCCCTGCTTGGTGAAATTGTCGTAGCCCTCGGCGGGGAACTGGCTGCCGGGCTTCAGTTTCATTTTCGCCGGATCGCGGTCATAGGCGCCGGGCCCCGCGCCGATGCGAAAGCGCATGAACGGATCCTGCTTGGTCAAAAATACCGGCTCACTCGTGAACACATCCGGGTACATCGCCCAGCCCGAACGGCCGCGCTCCACCGCATCCGAGTTAAATACCGGCCAGCCTTTTTTGATGAAGTAATTGAGCCAGCCTTCGCGGCCATCAGGCGTGGTTTCGTACGTAACCCCTGACAAGCCGCCACCGTGCCACATCAGCAGCGGCAACGAGCCCTTTTGATCCTGCGGAATGAAATACTGCACATACATCTGCTCGACCTGATACACCCCGTTCGGATCGATCTTCGCCGGCACGCCGCCCGCGGCGAACACCACTTCTTTAATCGGCTTGCCCGAAATCGTCACCTCGCGCCCACCGATGTGAAATGATCCCATTGATTTTAGTGCGATGGGGGCGGGCGTGGACACGCAGCCTGCCAACACCACAGCACACAAACCCATTGCGAACTTCAGCGAAAACATGACCACCTCCCGGGTTGAATTCATTGACGACTTATTTTGTACTCACTTTGCACTCAATTTGTAGCATCCCAGATCAGTGCTCGCGCTCCACCTTCTCCACTTTCTCCACTTTCTCCACTTTCTCCACTTTCTGCTGCTTAAGCCGCGCCAGCGCCGGCGGCAACGCACGCCGCTCGCCGTCGAGCTTCCAGCCGCGCTCGGTCGCCAGCCGTTCAATGGACGCGATGCGTTCCGAGGTCAGCGGATGCGTTCTCAGAATACTCACTTGCGACCCGCCGGGCGCGCCCAGTTTGGCGAAGGTAGTAAAGGTATCACGCGCGCCGCCCAGATGGCCGTACACCGCTGCCAGCGCAGCCATGGCTTCGGCATCGGCGGCGGCTTCCTGATCGCGGCTGTAGTGGAGCAACGGCAACACACCTGCGGTCTGCATGGCGTTGCCGGCAACGCCCTGCCCCGCGCCGCTCGAAATCAGCGACAGCGTCAGCCCCACCGCGATACCGCGACCCAAACCCGCTGCGGGATGCCGCAAGCGCGCATGCGCGATCTCGTGGGCCATCACCAT
>JAYVQD010000385.1:0-5301 GCA_043777275.1 Nitrosomonadales bacterium | reverse complement strand
TGGGCTTTCGCTGCCCTGCCGAGCTGTTTACGCCAGACGCTTTCGATTTCAAGAAACATCACGCTTCACTTTTTGCACTTGGTCATTGAAACCGCCCTACGCGGTCTGAAAAGAACGCGAAAAGATTCTCGGCGTCAGCCATCGTGATCTGACGTAGTGACAAGCGATTAGTTTCTAGGATGGGGAAGGCCATGATCGTATGCGCAAAATTCAACGTGAATGAGGACGGGCGAGTAAATGGCGACGACGCCTATCAGTTATTTCCCCAGACTGGTCTCTCAGTACAAAATGATAATACGGATCGAAAGACGACTCTGCGGTAAACGATTGTCCGACTACACCAGGCCCGATACGTCCGATAGCGTCTGCGCCCATGCCCATATCGCAGGCACCCCGCGCGGTCAGGCTAACGCCAAGCCATTCAATTCGCTCATCGTCTGCGTCACGCCATAGCGATTGTTCGTGTCACGCGTGATGGAGGCCATCGCACACTCAGCATCATGCGTAAAAAACAGCCGCACGCCGCGCGCGAGTTTGTCGTCGAGGAAACGGGTTTTTTCGTCAATCAGCAATTCGGGGTAACGGTCGTAGCCCATGGTGACCGGCACATGCACCCACGGACGGCCCGGAATCAGGTCGGCGCAAAACACCACGCCGTCTTTGCCGCCGATAGTCGCGAGCAACAGCCCTGGCGTGTGGCCGTGGCTGTATTCAAATTGCACTTGCGGCCCCAGTGTGGGTGAGTGATCGCCATCAACGATTTCCAGCCGGCCAGACGCTTCGAGTAGCGCGGGCAGTTCGGGAATGAACGACGCGCGGTCGCGCGGATGCGGCTTTTGCGCGCGCTGCCAGCACTCACGGCCGACGAGGTATGTTGCATGCGGAAATAGCAATGCCGGTGGTTGGCCCGCCTGCCACGGCGCGAGTAATCCGCCTGCATGATCGAAATGCAGATGCGACAGCACCACCGCGTCGATGTCTTGATGCGTGAATCCGGCGCGGGCGAGCGAGGCGAGCAGCACATGTTCATCCTCAACCACGCCGTAACGTTCTTTCAGTTTGGGTTCAAAGAATGCGCCGATGCCGGTTTCAAACAGCACGCGCTTGTCGCGGTTGTCACCCAAGCCGGTCGCGAGCAGCGCGCGACAGGCGAGCGGCACGCGATTCTCTGCGTCGGGCTTGACCCAGCGTGACCACAGTGCGCGCGGCGCGTTGCCGAACATCGCGCCGCCGTCGAGCTTTTGTGAATTGCCGAGGATGGACCAGAGCGTAATCGTCATTGCCATGACTCCAGGGTGACTTTCGCCGGAAAATTTTGCGCGGCGGCGATTCCCGCGCATACACGCACTACGAGTACCATGAGTACCATGAGTACCACGAGTATCATGCGCCTCCGCGACTGCGGCTGATTAAACAGCGCACCCATTCCACTGAGGGTCGTAAGTAATGCTTGCATTGTAAGTATTTGTTTTTATTGAGTTTATTTTATAGAAGACTGCGGCATAATAGACGCATTATTCTACCCGGAGCGAACCATGCGACGCAGAAAATTCTTACAGGGGCTGGCTACGATGAGTGGCGCGGGACTTGCCGGCTCGGCATTCGATTTACGGGCACAGCGCACGCCCGACGTGATTTACGTGCCGACGGGCTTTGAGGTCGTCACGCAAATGTTGAAGCTCGCTGAGGTGACCAGCAAAGACATCGTGTACGACCTTGGCTGCGGCGATGGCCGATTCGTGGTGACGGCTGCGCGGCAATTCGGCGCGCGCGGCGTGGGCATCGACATCGACCCGGAGCGTATTAAAGAAGCACACGAACTCGCCAAGCGCACCGGCGCCGACGATAAAGTGCGCTTCATACAGGGTGATCTGTTCGAGACCGATATCAGCGAGGCCACGGTGGTGACGCTGTATCTGCTGACGCGGCTCAATCTCAAGCTGCGCCCAAAGTTGATGAAGGAACTCAAGCCCGGCACGCGTATTGTGTCGCACGCGTTCGATATGGGCGACTGGAAGCCGGAGAAGACCGAGAACGTGGGAGGCTCATCGATTTATCTGTGGCGCATTCCGCCGCGCTCGTGATGCGTTTCGGGATGGCCTGGGTGTGCTTGCTGGCAGCGGGCTGCGCAACACCTGCCGACGACTCCCGGTATCAGATGACTGGCGGCGAAATTCTCCGGCCTTTGACGAACAGCACGCCCGACGCCGAGCGCGGACGCCAAGTGCTGGTGAGCCGTGAGAGCAATTGCATTCTGTGCCATGCCGCGCCCGAAACCGGCGAGCGTTTTTTCGGCAACCTGGCGCCGCCGCTATCGGGTACGGGCACGCGGCTGACCGCAGCGCAACTGCGCGCGCGCATTGTTGATCCGTTGTATTTCAATCCGCAGTCGATCATGCCCGCTTATTATCGGGTTGAAGGCCTGCATCGCGTGGCGGAACCTTTGCGCGGCAAGCCGATTCTAAACGCGGAGCAGATTGAAGATGTGATAGCCTATTTGCTGACGCTCAAATGAATATTCCCCACAAAAACTCTAGCAGACGTCGCGTGCTCAAATGCATCGCGGGGAGCGTGATATTGCCGATGCCGGTGTTCGCGCAATTGCCCGCCACCGCGCGCCCCGCGCTGGAAGCGCTGGTGCCGGTGCTAAAAGACATCACGCGCGGTGCGCCGGTGCGCGAGAGCCGCGTCAAGCTCGACATTCCGCATCTGGCGGAAAATGGCCACCTGGTGCCGCTGACCGTTTCAGTGGAAAGCCCGATGACCGCAGCAGATCATGTCACCACCTTGTATCTGTTGTCCGAAAAAAATCCGCGCCCGATCATCGCCAAAATCGGCATGTCGCCCGCCACCGGGCGCGCCGCGCTGACCACGCGCATACGGCTGGCGGGCGCGCAACACGTGGTGGCGGTGGCGCAGATGTCGGACGGTTCGTTCTGGGGCGCGGCGGCGGATGTGATCGTCACCGAAACCGCGTGTCTCGACGCTTCGGAAATTACGTAAGTGAGAACATGAGCGTCGCCAAAATCCTCGTGCCATCCCAAGCCAAGCGTGGCGAGGTGGTGGAAATTCGCATCGCGATTCAACATCCGATGGAGACCGGCTTTCGCATGAGCAATCTGGGGAAAGTGATTCCGAAAAACACCATCAGCAATCTCGTGTGCCGCTACAACGGCGCCGACGTGTTTCGCGCGGAAATGGGATCGGGCATCGCCGCCAATCCCTATTTGCAGTTTTATATCGTTGCGCTGGACAGCGGCAACGTTGAATTTTCGTGGGCGGATGATGCCGGCGAAAAAGGCTCCGCGAGTTCGGCGATGACGGTTGTGTAGTGAACTGGTTTCGCTTCATTCATCTGCTGTGGTGCTGCGCGGCGCTGGTTGGCATCAGCGCAGCCACGCCCGCCGCCGAACCTTTCCGTCCTGATCCACTCAAATCCGGCATCGAATTTTCAGGCGCTGAAGTGCGCGCGCTGCAACAGGATGATTTCTCCAGTCCGGCGATGTTGTGGGTGACGCGCGGCGAAAAGTTGTGGAACGAAGCGGCGGGCGCCGGCAACAAATCCTGCGCGAGCTGTCATCAGGATGCGCGCCACAGCATGAAAGGCGTGTCGGCAAAATATCCGAAAGTCGATCCTGCTACGGCCAAGCTCACCAACATCGAAGGCCGCATCAATCAATGCCGCACGCAACACCAGCAGGCCACGCCGCTGCGTTATGAATCGGACGAGCTGCTGGCGCTGACCGCCTATGTCGGCATGCAGTCGCGCGGGCTGCCGGTGAACGTGGCGATTGACGCGCAAAACCGCCGCCACTTCGAGCGTGGCAAAGATATGTTTTATACCCGCATGGGCCAGATCAATCTCGCCTGCACGCACTGTCACGACCGCAATTTCGGGCGCAAGTTGTTAAACGACACCATCAGCCAGGGGCACGGCAATCCGTATCCGGCATACCGGCTGGAATGGCAAACCGTCGGCTCATTGCATCGCCGCTTGCGCGCGTGTTTTTTTGGTGTGCGCGCCGAGCTGCCGCCTGCAGGCTCGGCGGATTTGCTGGACCTTGAGTTGTTTCTCGCGTGGCGTTCGCAAGGTTTAAAAGTGGAGACACCCGGTGTGCGCAAATAATTTGTTGTTGAAAACACTTTTTGCGCTGGCCGCAACAACAAGCGTCGCGCCCGCCGCATCTTATCCCGACCGGCCGATACGTTTTATCGTCGCCTTCGGTGCGGGCGGCACAGTGGACGTGGTGGCGCGGCTGTTCGCGCAGCGCCTGTCGGCAAGCCTGGGGCAGCAGGTGGTGGTGGATAATCGTCCGGGCGCGGGTGGCAATTTAAGCGCGGAAATCACCGCGCGATCAGCGCCCGACGGCCACACCCTCTACATTTGCGCGCCGTCGCTGGTGGTGAACGCCACGCTCTATTCCAAACTCCCTTACGATCCGTTGCGTGATTTCGCGCCGGTGACATTGCTGGCGTCGTCGCAAAATGTGCTGGTCGCGCATCCGGGGTTCGCCGCCAAGTCAGTGAAAGAATTGATCGCGTTGGCCAAGGCAAAACCGGGGCAAGTCATTTATGCCACCACCGGCAGCGGCACTTCGGGGCACCTGATTATGGAAATGCTGCGCTCGCAAGCGGGCATCAGCCTGTTGCACGTGCCGTATAAAGCCATCGGTCAGACCACCGCCGATTTAATCAGCGGCCAGGTGTCGCTGTGGTTCCCGACCATAGGCGGATCGTTGCAACACATTCATAGCGGGCGCATGCGCGCATTGGCGGTGTCGGGCGCGACGCGATCACCCGCGCTGCCGGAGGTGCAGACGGTGGCGGAAAACGCATTGCCCGGATTTGAAGCCACCACCTGGTATCCGATACTCACGCCCGCAGGCGTGCCGAAAGACATCATCACGCGGCTCAACACGGAATTTCTCAAGGTGCTGCATACGCCCGATATCAAGGAGCGGCTCAACGCGCAAGCCATCGAGCCCATCGGCACCACGCCCGAACAACTGGCCGCGCACCTGCGCAGCGAGCTGCCCAAGTGGGCAAAAGTGGTCAAGGCGTCAGGTGCGCGCTCAGAATAAAAGTCAATAAAAACAAATAGTTATGTAACATTGACTATTCTGCCTTGATGCCCGCTTCGCGGATCACGCGCGCGTATTTGACGGTTTCAGATTGGATAAACGCAGCAAATTCTTTAGGCCAGTTGCCCACCGGCTCCGCGCCTTGTTTGATGAGCGCATCCTGCATGTCTTTCGACTTCGTGCCTTTGATGACTTCGGCAGAGAGCTTGTCGAGCACTGC
>JAYVQD010000384.1:0-20693 GCA_043777275.1 Nitrosomonadales bacterium | reverse complement strand
AACCACGGACCCCATGAGCCACACCCCCGTCAGTCAAAAATGCTACGCTTCTTACCGACGGGTGTCATCCACAATTTCTATGGTAGACCCCTTTGGTTATTTTTGATGAAGACCATTCTGAGCCAGAAGATCGATTTTTGATGCTGGGTTTTAGCGATGAAGCTCGCTTGCTGATGGTGTGCCATTGTGAACGCGATCAAGGCAACACCATCCGCATCATCTCGGCAAGAAAAGCGACGAAAAACGAGAGTAAGTATTACCCAGGAGTTAAACCATGAAAACTGAATACGATCTGTCAAAAATGAAATCCCGCAAAAATCCTTATGCGGCTAAGCTTAAGAAGCCGGTCACGATGCGCTTGAGCGAGGACGTTATTGGCTATTTCAAGCAAATGGCGGAAGAAAAAGGCGTGCCCTATCAAAGCCTCATAAATCTTTATTTGCGAGATTGTGTTGTCAGCCATAGGAAAATTGACATTACCTGGCAAGCAACACGATAACGCAACTATCGAAAGGACCGCGCTCAAATGCAGCGCGCGCGCGGGATTGATGCCGCGCATTACCCTTTCAGCCGATTTCCCCACGCCTTCGCAAGCAAGGTAATCCCGGAAATCTCCGAAGCCGCCTTCGTCGCAGGCGGCACGGCCCCACCCGCATCCACCGCCTGAATCCGCGCGCGCAGATTGTACGCAAACGTCGCAATCAACTGCGCGGAAATCGCCGAGATCATGCCCGCGCCGCGCCCGTATTGCGCGACTTGACCTGCAAGTTGTAAATCGCTGGTCATGGTGACGCGCGTGCCGTCGCCCTGTGCTTGCAGCGCGAAGCGGGTGACGGTGTTGGCGTTGCCGCGGCCCTTGGTCTCCGTCCAGTTGGCTTTGATGGTGGCGCTGTGCGCAGTGTCGTCGCGGTTTTCAATGCGCAGATTGCCCGAGAACACCATGGTGAGCGGGCCGAGCTTGACGGTAACGCGGCCTTTGTAGTGATCGTCGCCCAGCGCTTCAACCATGCTTGCGCCCGGAAAGCAGGCGGCGGTTTGCGGCACGTTCATCAGGATCGGCCACGCGGCCTCGGGTGCGATGGGAATGTCGAAGTGGTTTTCGATGTGCATGTCAGTTGCTGAACGAGCCGCTCTTGATGACTTCGCCCATCTTGGCTGTATCTGTTTTGATAAAGGCGGCAAACGCTTCGGGCGTGCTGCCGATGACTTCGACGCCGGCATTGAAAATCATTTTGGCATCCGTTGCTTTCAACGCCTGCACGATTTCGTGATTGAGCAGCTTGATGATAGATGCGGGGGTTTTCTTCGGCGCGAAAAATCCGATGGCGGCTTCGGAAACGTAGCCTGGCAGGGCATCGCTCACCGGCGGCAGGTCGGGCGCGAGCGGCGAGCGCTTGGGCGTGGTGATCGCCAGCGCCTTGACTTTGTTGTTTTTGACATGCGGCATCATCGGGCCGAGCGCGCCGAACATCAGTTGCACCTCGCCGACAAACAGCCCCATCATCGACGGCCCGGAGCCTTTGTAATTGACGCGTACAATTTTGGTTTGCGCCATGTGGTTGAACAGCTCTGCTGCGATGTGCGGGGTGGAGCCGCCGCCCCCCGCGCTGTAGTTCAACGCGCCGGGCTGGGCTTTGGCGAGTGCGATCAGCTCCCGGGTGGATTTCACCGGCAACGAGGGGTGAATCACTAGCACATTGGGCGAGCTGATCGCCAGCGTAATCGGCGTCAAGTCGTCGGTGGGGTTCCAGCTTACTTTCGACAGCAGCGGTTGCAGCCACACATACGCGCCGTAAAAGAGAAGGGTATAGCCATCGGGCGGCGTGTCGCGGGCGACGATTTCCACCGCGATGCTGCCGCGATTTTCGACGATCACGCGCTGGCCGATGCGTGGGGTGAGTTCCTGCGCGGTGATGCGCGCACCCCAGTCGTGGTTGCTGCCTGGGGTGGCAGTGAGGATGCGGATGACTTTGGTGGGGTATTTGTCTTGGGCTTGGGCGGGCGTTGAGGTCAACGACACCGGAACCAACGCCAGCACGGCCAGATTTCGTAACTCACGCGCGAAGTGCGCACGACAGGATGTGAAGCCAGGAAGAAAGAGGTATTTTGCTACACCAACGGATTGTGGTAACGATCCCCCTGAGAGCCGCTGAGCAACGCAGACGCGCCGGGGGAAGTCGGCGAGGACTGTCTGAGTCCTCGCGTTGTTGTTTTTTGCGAGGGTGAGTTCCGCAGCCGCCCGGTGCGTCGAGTAGCGCAAGGAAGCCCGAAGGGCCGGCGAACCGGGGGCCGCCTTCTTTGGGTTACTTTTCTTGGCGGAGCAAGAAAAGTAACCAGCCGCCGGGCTGCCCCCGGCGAACTTAAAGCACGAAACTAACGTATTCGCACCCATGCCAAATTACGATCTCACCAACGCCAGCAACGTCCCCGCATACTCCGAGGCCATATCCGGCGTGAGGTGCGCGGCTTTTGCCTGATAACGCTTGATGGTTTCGAGTATCAGACGCGGACGGTCGGCGAGTTTTTTGAGGAAGGCATCGCTGTCAGCGGCGAACGTGGCTTGCGGCAACACTTTGCTGGCGAGGCCCAATGTAACGGCTTCATCGGCGCTCACCGAATCGGCCGAGTAAATCAGATAAGTTAGTGCTTTTGCCTGCACTTTGCCGAGTGCGGCGCACATTGCCATCGTCGGCGGTATGTCGTGTTCGATTTCAGGAAACGCGAAGTGTGCGTTGCTGGAAGCAAGCGTAATGTCGCAGCCCACCGCCGTGGCGCAACCGAAGCCCAGCGCGTCGCCCTGCACCAATGCGATCACCGGTACCGGTACATCGGCGACTGCCTGATACACGTCCAGCACCGCGCCCATCATCTTCACGCGGATGTCGTAAGGCGTCATACCCGCGCGCGATTCGCCTTTGCCGTCGCGGCCACGGCAGAATTGTTTGCCACGCCCTTCGATCGTCACCACATGTACATCCGGCTGGCTGCCGAGATCACGCAAGGTCGCCGACAGTTGCAGCATCATCGCGCGCGTGAGTGCGTTGCCTTCGTTGGGACGGTTCAGATCAATACGCGCAAGGCCGCCATCGCAAGTAATGTTGAATTCAAAACCACTCATTAAATATCCTTTAAAAACAAATACTTATATAAATTATTCCTGGAAGCTCAGTTTGCGCTGTTCAATGATGCGCTTGAAGTTAGTGATATCCGAACGCACCTGCGCGGCGAGTTCTTCCGGCGTGCCCGCGCCCGGTTCGTTGCCGAGCGTGCGGATGGTGGCGCGCACTTTTTCATCACGCAGCGCTTTCACCAGCGCTGCGCTCACGCGCTGTACCGCCGCATCGGGCGCGTTCTTCGGCGCGAACAAACCATTCCAGCCGTTGTAGGTAAAGCCCGGCAGCACGGATGATTTGCCGATGGGCGGCAGATTCGGTATCGGTGCCCAGGTATCGCGATTGGTGGTGGCCAGCCCCACCACCAGCCCGCCATCAATGAACGGTTTTGCACCGGCCATGAACATCAGGTGTATGCGGCCGGCGGCCAGCTCCGGCGTGACCAGCGCCTCACCGCGATACGGCACATGCGTCATGTCGAGCCCGGCGGCTGCGGCAAACATTTCACCCACCAGATGTTGGCTCGATCCGTGGCCGATGCTGCCGTACGAAAGTTTGCCCTGTTGCGTTTTGGCATGGCGGATAAATTCTTCCACCGTTTTTATGTTCAGGCCCGGTGCCACCACCAGCGAAAACGACGCCTGACACACTTTGCCGACGGGCTTCATGTTGTTCAGAATATCGAACGCCGCTTTGGGCCGCGCCGCGAGATTGGCGGTGTTGCCGGCGCTGGCCTGCGACAGGGTGTAGCCATCCGGCGTCGCGTTGCCCACGCGCTCCAGCCCGATGTTGCCGGTGGCGCCGGTGATGTTTTCCACCACGATGTGCTGGCCGAGATCCGCGCGCATTACGTCGGTGACGGCACGCAGACATAAATCGGATGGGCCGCCGATGGCGGTGGGGACGACCACGCGGATGGGGCGTTCGGGGAAGGCGGCGGCAATGACGTTACTTGCCGCGAACGCGATGCAAGCCACGCACGCCGCGCCTGAAATCCATTTCGCAGTCATTGTGTTCGTCCTCTCGCATGCGCACCCAGCAACTCGACAATCCGCTGCGGTGAAATCGGCGCTTCGGCAATACGCACCTCAAACGGCTCCAGCGCATGTTCCACCGCGCTGAGTATCGCGCCGATGGCGGAGATGGTGCCGCCTTCGCCCGCACCCTTGACGCCCAGCGGGTTTAACGGCGACGGCGTTTCCAGATGCACCAGGTCCACGTGCGGCACATCGGTGGCCATCGGCAATAAATATTCGCCGAAGTTGGTGGTGAGCGGCTGCGCGTTGTCGTCGAACATGAGTTGCTCGTAGAGCGCATTGCCCACGCCGTGCGCCACGCCGCCGACCACTTGTCCATCCACCACCATTGGGTTGATGACGCGCCCGCAGTCGTGCGCCACGGTGTAGCGGCGGATTTTGACCTCGCCGGTTTCGATATCCACTTCCACTTCGGCCACGTGCGCACCGTTGGAATACGCCGACTGATCGGGGGTGAAGTGTGCGGTGTGCTCCAACCCCGGCGCGAGGCCGCCTGCCATCGAAAAGCCCGGCATGCCGAAGGCTTTGACCGAGATTTCGCGCAAGGATTTTTTCACGTCCGGCGCACTTTTCAGCCGCACAAAGCCATCGCTAAGTTCAAGGTCGTCTTCCAGACACTCCATCATGCCGGCGGCGATTTTTTTGGCCTTGTCCGCGACGGCCATCGCCGCCACATGTACCGAGTTGCCCGCGTTCACCGCCGTGCGCGCGGCAAACGTGCCCATGCCCAACGCGTTCATCGCGGTGTCGCCGGTCACCACTTCGATGTCGTTGAAATCCACGCCGAGCTGATCCGATGCAATCTGTGCCAGCGTGGTTTTGTGCGCCTGGCCCTGCGGCGTGGCGCCGGTGTAGATCGTGATCCTGCCCGAGGTCGCCACGCGCACCGTCGCGCTTTCGTAAGGCCCCAGGCCGGTGGCTTCGACGGCATTGGCGATGCCGATGCCGAGATAGCGCCCGTCCTTGCGCGCCGCGGCCTGCCGCGTTGCGAATCCTTCGTAGTCCGCGCGCTTTAACGCCGCCGCCAGACACGCCGGGTAGTCGCCGCTGTCGTACGTCACCGGTCGGCCATCGCGGAAAATAATCCCCACCTGATACGGCATTTGCGACGGCTGAATAAAGTTGCGCCGCCGCACTTCGGCGCGATCGAGCTTCAGTTCGCGCGCCACGCGATCCATCAGGCGCTCCATGGTGGTTACCGCTTCAGGCCGCCCCGCGCCGCGCACCGGCGTGGTCTGAATTTTGTTGGTGAACACCGAAATCACATCGAGTTTGAAATGCGGCACCACATACGGCCCCGGCACCGTGGTGGCGGTGATCCACGGCAGCACGATGCCCCACGGCACATAGGCGCCGGTTTCGTGAATCAGTTGCCCGCGCACACCGATGATTTTGGCGCCGGCATCGACAGCGATTTCCATGTCCCAGTACTGATCGCGCTCTTGATGCGTAGTGAGAAAATTCTCGCGCCGGTCTTCGATCCACTTTACCGGTCGGCGCAGCAGCGCGGCAGCGACCGCGACATCGATGTACTCCGGGTAAAACGATCCCTTGGGGCCGAAACCGCCGCCGACATCGGGGGTCAACACGCGGATCTGATGATCGCCGAAGCCGAACATTTCCATCATGCTGCGCTTGATGCGGTGCGGGCCCTGCGACGACACATGCAGCGTGTACGCATCGTTATGCGCATCGTATTCGGCGACGATGCCGCGGCATTCCATGAAAAACGGACCGCCGCGATGCTGGTAAATTTTTTCGCGAAACACATGGGCGGCGCCGGTGAAGGCGCGGTCGGCGTCGCCCACCTTCAGCGGAAACCGCGCCGCGATGTTGGACTCCGCACCGCTGTGCGCCAGGGGCGCGCCGTCATCCAACGCGGCGCGGCAATCGTTCACCGCCGGCAGCGGTTCGTAATCGACTTCCACCAGTTGCGCGGCATCCTCGGCGATGTAGCGGTTGTCCGCAACCACGCACGCCACCGGTTCGCCCGCGTAGCAGGTTTCATCTTTCGCCAGCGCGTAAGGCAGTTTCGCAAGCCGGATCGCCGGATGCGGCACCAGCAGCGGCAGCGTGTTGTGGCGCGCCGCGTCCGGCAGATCGGCATAAGTCAGCACGGCATGCACGCCGGGCAGGGCGAGTGCGGCAGTTTTGTCGATGCCGTTGATCCTGGCGTGCGCATACGGGCTGCGCACAAACGCGGCGTGCAGCATCTGCGGCAAATGGATGTCGTCGATAAACTGGCCTGCGCCGCGCAGCAGCGCCGGGTCTTCCTTGCGTTTGACCGAAGCACCGAAGCCTGTAAGCGAGCCGGCAAGTGAGCCAGTAAGTGAGCCAGTAAGTGAGCCAGTAAGTTTTTCGCTAGCGTGCGCGCTCATTGTGCGGCCCCGCGCATTTTTTTTGCCGCGTCCAGTGCCGCCGCGACGATGCCCTGATAACCCGTGCAACGGCACAGATTGCCGGAGAGCGCCTCGCGCACCTCGGCCTCACTCGGATCGGACTTATCACGCAGAAATTCGGTGAGCGTCATCAACATGCCCGGCGTGCAAAAACCGCATTGCAGGCCGTGGTTGTCCTGAAACGCCTGTTGCAATACGTTGAGTTTGTTATCCGTGGCCAGTGATTCGACGGTGGCGACTTCCAAACCGTCGCACTGCACCGCCAGCATCAGGCACGCGCGGGCGCTGATGCCGCCGCCGCCGTTTTCCCCCACCAGCACCGTGCAGGCGCCGCACACGCCATGCTCACAGCCGACATGCGTGCCGGTAAGTTTGAGTTCGTGGCGCAAAAAATCCACCAGTGTCAGGCGCGTTTCAATAGTGGCGGTGTATGTTTTGCCGTTGACGCTTACCGTAATGGTGCGTGTATCAGCCATGATTATTTTCCTTGGCGCACGCGGCAGCCTGTTCGAGTGCGCGGTAAGTGAGTGCCCGCGCGAGGTGTTGCCGGTAGGCGGCGGTGACGTAAGCGTCGGCCATGGCTTCCAACTTTTCGCTTTCCGCAGCGGCGGCTTTGAAGGTGGCGGCGTCCGGTGTTTGGCCGCGCAGCGCCTGCTCGATGGCTGCGGGCCGCACCGGCGCGTGACTTAATCCCGACAGCGCAATGGCGGCATCGGCGATGTGGCCTTTTGCGTCCAGGGTTATCAGCGCGGAACACGCAACGATGGCAAAGTCGCCATGACGCCGCGCGAATTCCACAAAGGCGTGGCCGGGTTTTTGTGGCGGCAACGGAAAGGTCACGCCGGCAAGCATCTCGTCCGGCTCCAGCGCCGTGGTCATGTAGGCGAGCGCAAAGTCGGCGCACGCAACGTCACGCGCACCGCGCCGCGAAACCACATGCATCGTCGCCCCCAGCAAAGCCGCTGCGTTGAGCAGCTCGGCAGAGGGATCCTGATGACACAACGAGCCGCCCAGTGTGCCGCGATTGCGCGTCTGCCGGTGCCCGACATGCGACAACGCGTCGTGCAGCAGCGGGCAGCGGCGACCGATATCAGCGGAGAATTCAATGTCCCGCTGCCGCGTCATCGCGCCGATTTTCAAGGCATTGTTTTCGATACGGAGGTACGCCAGCTCGCTCACTTTGTTCAGATCAATCAGGTGATCCGGCATCGCATAGCGAAAATTCATCATCGGCATCAGCGATTGCCCGCCCGCGAGTGCGCGCGCATTGTCGAGGGTGGCGAGCAGGGCTACCGCGTCGCTGACGCTGCGCGGGTCGTGATAAACAAACGGCGCAGGTTTCACTACAGCTTCTCGTGGTTAGCCGTCGGCGTCTCCGGCGTCAAATCATCGCGCCGCCGCTTGATCGTTTCCAGGCCGCTCGCCTCCCAATCACCCACCACCGTGCGCTTGGCAAAACGCTCCCATGTCTCGGTCCAGTCGCCCAACGTGTAGCCGTGCCACGGGCCCTTGGGCGAGAGCGCGGGCAGCTTCAGTTCTTCCCACAGCGCTTTCGCGTGCTCCATGTATTCCTTACCGGGCAAGGCCAGCGGCGGCATCGGGTGTTTTTGCGTGGCATCGATCAGCAGCGTCGATTCCCCCGGCCCACCGGTGTGATATTGCGACCCCTGCACACCGCGCCGGTAGTTGATGATCTGCACGTCTTCCGAAGGCGTTGCGCGATAGGCCATCGACCAGAATATTGCGTCCGTGCTTTCCGGATCAATGTCCTCGGAGACGGCGACCACGATTTTGCCGCAATCGGCGCGCAGCGTGGCCGCGCCCTGCATCGCGCGCCACACTTCGGTGCGCACGGTGCCGCGCGCGAACTGCACAAAAATCACCGGTCGCAGATTCGACAGCGGCTCGTGCATCACCACGCGTTTCACGCTCTTGATGCCGAGCGTGTGCTGCAAGTGATTCAAAAACATGGGTTCATACGCAACTTTTTTCACCACGCTGGATTCGCTGGGCGTCACCTGGCTGATGATGGCCGAGAACACCGCGTTTTTGCGATGCGTAATCGCCGTCACCTGCATCGGCATGTTGTAGGCTTCGAGCGCGACGTAGCCGTTGCTCTCGCCAAACGGCGCTTCGGGTTCGAGCGTGGAGGGATCGATCAAGCCTTCAACCACAATTTCCGCATCGGCGGGCACGTTCAGATCGATGGAAACGCATTTCGCCATGCGTATCGCCGCCCCGCCGAGGCCACCCGCCACCGCCATCTCGTCCATATCCACCGGCAGTTTTTGCGGCCCGGTGAAAAACACCACCGGCGCCGCACCCAGCACAATGGCGATCGGCATCATTTGCTTGCGCTCGCGATACTTCATCCAATGCACCCAGCCGCCGGCACCCCCAACGCGCGCCACCATGCGCACCACCAGGCGGTCGGTCGCTTTCAACGCCGCGCGGTAGGTGCCCATGTTCTGAATGCCGCTTTCCGGATCGCGCGTCACGCACAGTGTTGCCGTGAGATAGGGCGCAGAATCAAAACCCGGCGTAGACACCGGCACCGGCAGTGCCGCCAGCCCGCCGCCGGGTTTTTTTAGCGCATCGCCGGTGATTACCACTTCCTGACACGCGGGCTTGTCCACCGCAACCGGCGCAATCGGATTTCTGACGGCGTTCACCCACGCGCGGCCGATGTCTTCGACCTTTTGTCCCATGCCTTGCGCGTAGATTTGCGGTGACGACGCATACACGCCTATCGCCACCGGCATGTCGTAACGGCGCCCCTTGCCATCCACCACGTTGGTAAACAAAAACGCGCGCCGCTCGGTTTCCGGCACGCCGCCGACAAATTGCCAGCGCACCAGCGGCTGCAACTCGGTGTCTTTGTTGATGGGGCGATCTACGCGCACCAGCAGCCCGGCTTTATCGAGTTCGGCGAGGTGCTGTTGGAAATTGAGCGGGGGTTTGAGTTTGGATGGGTCAGCCATGGGGATGGGAGTCTCTATTTACGCGGGCAGGCGTGCATAATAGCGCTTGAGCCGACAGGCGCGAAGTGCGCCCTGCGTTATGCGCGCAAAAATACGAACGGACAATGCCATACGCCGCGCCTGCGCTATTATCCGGCGCAATAACGTTACGAGGATGAAACATGCCACTGTTAAAGCGCACGCGATGGTTGCGGTATCTGTTGCTGCTGTGGCTTGCTGTGGCGGCTGGCGCTACCTTGGCGCAAGACGCCGCCTATCCGTCGCGCCCGATCCGCCTGATCGTCGCCTTTACGCCCGGCTCGCCCACCGATCTGGTGGCGCGTGTGGTGGGGCAGAATCTGACCGAGAGTTGGGGCCGCAATGTGGTGGTGGAAAACCGCCCCGGCGCAGGCGGCATTATTGCCTCGCAGAGCGCGAAGCGCGCCAATGCCGACGGCTATACGATACTGGTGACCAGCGCCTCGTTCGCGGTGTATCTCAGCCTGCACGGCAATCCCGGCTATACGCTCGGCGACTTTGTGGCGGTCGCGCGCGGGCCGGTGACGCCCAACATCATCAGCGTGCATCCTTCGGTAAAGGCCAATTCGTTGAAGGAGTTGATCGCGCTCGCCAAGGCCACGCCGATGAGCTATGCGTCGTCCGGCGCGGGCGGCACGCCGTTTCTGAACATGGAGCAATTGTTCCGCGTGAATTCCGGCGTGCAGATTACGCACGTACCGATGGCGGGCCCGCCACAGGCAGTGGCGGCAGCAGCGAGCAATCAGGTGCCCATAGCCGCCACTGCAATGGCCACTCAGGTGCCGCAAATCAAAGCCGGGCTGATACGTCCGATAGCAGTGACTAGCGCCGCGCGCTCGGCGATATTGCCGGATGTGCCGACGGTGGCGGAAAGTGGCTTCCCGGGATTCGCCGATCACACCTGGTTTTCATTTCTCGCGCCGGCCGGCACGCCGCCTGCCATCGTGAACAAACTCAACGCCGAGATCAATCGCATTTTGCTGTTGCCGGAATCGAAGACGCGATTGTCTGCGCTGTCGCTCGAATTTACGCCCTATACGGTGGCTGAATTCGCTGCGGAACTCAAATCCGAAGTCGCCAAGTACGCGAAGATGGTAAAAGACACCGGCGCGAAGGCGGAGTAACCGTTTACGCGGTCGAGGCGCGCGCAATGTCGCCGACGTTACTTAAACGCTCGGCGTCCCAACACAGCGCAATCAACGCCTCCGCACGATCAACCGGCAATACCGGCGTCACCAGGGCGCGAAATTTTGCTTCGAGGTCTTGGTCGCTCATCGGACGCTGCAAGGTGCCGAGCGCGTGCGGTACATGGTGCGCTAACACGCGGCCATCGCGCAGCGTGATGCGGACATACGCTTCGAGGTAGCTCGTTACCGCCGGGTCGGCGGTCGCGGTAACGCGATCACGGCAGGCGATGACATCCGGGTGGCGTACCACTGCGTCGGCGTACTCCGATTCATTGGCGTGGCCATATAGCAGGCCGATGGCGGCAGCGTGATAGACGCTGAATTTTCCCTCGAGCCCGGTGTTGGGGGTTTTTTTGCCGGTGAGTTCGAGCACCATCGGATTGACTCTGAGATCGACGCGCTCGATATCCTGCGGCTGGAGATTGTGCCGGCGCTTTAACTCGATGCAGCCGTCGATCACGGCATGCACCACCAGTCCGCACGGGTAGGGCTTGTACATGTTGCGGGAAAGCTCGAAATGTTCACCCAAACCGTCGGTAATGATGCCGGGATCAAAGCGCGTCGAAAGTACATGCGCCCAGCCGCGCGGCGCTTCGATGCCACGCTCGGAGCTATCGAAATTTTGCGCCGCCAGCAACGCTGCCGACAGCCCGTTGCGCGCCGCCGCACCGGGATGAAAGCTCTTGCACATCGACCCGAACATCTCACGCAAGCCGGATGATTGCGTGGCGGCAATGCCCAGCGCCCATGTCATTTGTTGTTCGTTCAACCCCAGCAACTTTCCGGTAGCGGCGGCGGCGCCAAAAACACCGGCGGTGCCGGTAACATGCCAGCCCACGTCGTAGTGCTCGGGTACGACAGACAGTGCCAGGCGGCATTCGACTTCGACGCCGAGAATGAACGCGTGTAAAAAATCCGCTCCCGACACATTGCGCCACTCGCCCAGCGCGAGCAGCGCGGGGTACACCGGCGCACTGGGATGAATAGCTTTCTCGTGGGTGTCGTCGAAATCCAGCACGTGCGAACTGACGCCGTTGAGGAAGGCGGCATTGAGGATGTCGAGGCGCTCGGCGCGGCCCAGCAGCGCCGCTTGTGGCGCGCCCGCGAACGGCGCAATGGCGGCAAGCGCGCGCACGATGGTTTCGTGATGCGCCGTGCCGATGGCGCAGCCTAGCCAGTTGAGCAGCGCGCGTTTGGCTTCGTGACGCACATTAACGGGGATGTCGCCGACCTTTGCATTGACGACGTAACGAGCAAGCGTTTGGGTGGTGGCGGTTTTGGTCATAGTGTTTTCTGTGGGTAGTTACTCCAGCGGTATACCGGAGGCTTTAACCGCCTTGCCCCATCGGGCAAGTTCGGTCTTGATATACGTGCTGAATGCTTCGGGTGTGCTGGAGATCGCGTCCGCACCGGCGTTCGCAATCTGTTGTATGACCTTCGGGCTGGCGAGCGCCTTGACGCTTTCGCTGTGCAACTTTGTGATGATTTCTTTTGGCGTGCCGGTGGGGGCGAGCACGCCATACCATGCACTCACCTCCACGCCGGGGAGCGTCTCGGCGACCGTGGGCAAATCAGGCAGGCTTTTTGAGCGCGTGGCGCTGGCGGTCGCGAGCAAGCGCAGCCTGCCGGATTGGGCGTGCGGCACCACGGTCGGTCCGGTGCCGAACATCAGCGACACTTCGCCGCCGAGGATCGCCATGGCGGCCGGTCCGCCGCCTTTGTACGGCACATGCAGCATCTGAATTTTGCCCTGCTGCTTGAGCAGCTCGCCCGCGAGATGCGGCAATCCAAAGTTGCCCGACGACGAAAATACGATTTGACCGGGGCGTGCCCGCGCGAGCGCGATCAAGTCCTTGACGTTCTTCGCCGGCAGCGAAGGATGAACAGCGAGTATGTAATCCGACGCCGCGACCAGACTGATCGGCGCGAAATCCCGCACCGGGTCATAGGGTAGTTTTGAAAAAGTGTGCGGAAAAACCACCAATGCCGCAGCGGCGGTGAGCATCAACGTGTAGCCGTCAGGCGGCGCCTTGGCCACGAGCTCGGTCCCGATGATGCCGCCCGCGCCCGGCCGATTTTCCAGCACCACCTGCTGCCCCAGACTTTGCGTGAGTGCCGCAGCCAGTATGCGACCGGTCGCATCAATGCCGCCGCCGGGAGAGGAGGGCCCGATGATGCGTATCGGCCGGTTGGGATAGCTCCCTGTCGAAGCGGTCTGCGCCGACGCCGCGTTCAGCGTAATCAGCGTCGCGGTTGCCAGCAGCCAAACTGCCGTGCGTGTTTGCTTCATGTCGGCCTCCGGAATTTGGTCGGAAAATAAAATTCGTTAACGTGTGGCGTTATCCAGAAACCGCTTCACATGCCGCACCAGTTCAGTCTCCGAACCATTGAAGTAATGATCCGCGCCGGCGACGGACATTTGTCCGGAGCCGCGCACGCGCTTGATGGCATCGGCGCGCGTGGCGGCGTTTTGCAACACCACCGGGAAATCTTTTTCGCCGTAGATGTCGAGCACCGGCGCTTTGAACGTTTCGGGTTGCAGATAAACGCCGCTACTGATACCCACCGATGCCCAGGCATCGATACCTCCCGCGCCACCGCTCACCAGATAATGATTCACCATGCGCGCGCCCATGCTGTGCGAAACGATGGCGACTTTGCGATGGCCTTTTTCACGCATAAAAGCGACTGCGGCGTGCAGGCGCTCCGATGCCTGGGGAAACAGCGCGGGGTATGCGTCGGCCTTGGCATCCGCCGCCAGTACCGGCATTTGCACCGACAGTGTGGCGTAGCCCTGCTCGCTCAATTGGGTGCGCAGCACGTTAATCAGGTTCCAGTCGGGATGCACACCCATGCCATGCACCACAATCACACCTGCGCGCGCCTTGGGGTTGGGTGTGTGCAGGGTAAGAAATTTGTGTCCTGATTTGAGCGCCAGATAAAGCGGATCGCCGAGCAGAATGGCCGGGGCGATTTCGTCTGCCCAGCGCTTCTCGCGCGCGGTGTCCGGTGGCGCGGATTGGGCGAAACACGAGACCCAAAGCGCGAGCAGCGACACGCAAAGTAGCAGGCGCGCCATCAGGGATACCGTGCGCCTTGCGTCGCGCCGTGACCGGTGTCGCGGTCGTAATCCGCGTCGAGCTGAGTATACCGTTGCACAATGTGCTTGCCGAGTTCATCGGCAATGGCGCCGAGCGCGGCACAGGTGGCGGCCGGCGGCAGCGACGCCACACGGCGGTCGATTTCGTCTCCGGCGGCGACGCCGTTCCGGCGATGTCCGTCCTCATGCCGCTCCAGCGCGGCGAGAAAACGCGCCCACTCCTGCTGTGTGGCGAGGTCGGCGCTGCGTTCGTTCTGCCAGCGCGGCAGCGTCATGCGCACGGACTCAATGGCGCAACTACTGCCGGTATTGCGATAGCGCCAGCGCCAGTTGGCATGCCACCGGGTGTAGCCGTCGAAGCGGTCACCTGACGGCGCCTGCGGGCCCTTGGCGTTCATGTCGTAGCGCAGATCCAATGTGGTCAATCCCTGTATGTCGTAGTAATCCACCTGATCGGTTATTTCAATCACGGCGTGCACTGGAAGCGCCCACGCGCATGCCGATGCGATCACCCACGCATAACACCAAAGCCGCGGCATTATCGGGCGGTGAACCGCGGGGGTTTCTTGGCGAGAAATGCAGCGACGCCCGCCCGGTAATCGTCGGTATCAAAGCAGGCAAAACCTTCATTCCATTCATCGGGTGCAAGCTCGGCGCGCACGGTCAAACGTGCGATGAACTGCTTGTGCCAGCGCGCCACCAGTGGTGCGCCGTCGGCGATGCGCTGCGCGGTGGCGTAGGCCTCTGTTTCCACTTGGCTGTCGGCGACTACGCGATTCACCAGACGTTTTTGCAGCGCTTCGGCGGCATCAAACACGCGGCCTTCGAGCAGAATTTCCAGCGCCACCGCGCGGCCCACCAATGCGAGTAACCCCGCCAGCTCGCCATAACCCATCGTCAGGCCGAGCTTGTTGATGGGCACGCCAAAGCGGCTGGATTCACCGCAGATGCGCATATCGCAGCAGGCGGCAATTTCCAGGCCGCCGCCGACACACGCGCCCTGAATCATCGCCACGGTGGGGTGTTTGCACGATGCCACCGACTGCATGGTGTCGTGAATCAGGTCGCCGTAGATTTTTGCCTGCCTGGCGTCCGCGCGTTCGCTGGCGAACTCAGCGATGTCGGCGCCCGCGGCGAAGGCCTTGTCACCCGCGCCGCGCAACACCACGCAGCGCAGGGTGTCGTCCGCTGACAGTTCGCGCATCACCACGCCGAGACGTTCCCATGTCGGCTTGTTGAGCGCGTTGAGACGATCGGGGTTGTTCAGTGCGACGGTGGCGATTTCATCGCTGGTACCCGCGCGAGTGACGATGACAGGTTCCACGATTGCGCCTTGCCGGGCCACTCAGTCGATCGACACTTTGGCGTCTTTCACCACTTTCGCATACTTGGCGATTTCCGCCCTCAGGAATTTAGCAAAATCCTCGGGGCTTTGCGGTTCAAGCTGGGTGCCCACTTCTTCGAGCTTGGTTTTTTGATCGGGGATCATCACCACCTTGTTGATCTCGGCATTGAGTTTGGTGACGATGTCGCGGTGGGTGTTCGCGGGCGCCATCACGCCGTACCAGTTGGTCATCTCGAAGCCCTTGAACCCGGATTCCACCAGCGTCGGCACACTGGCGAGTTGCGGCGCACGTTTGGGCGTAGTGACCGCCAATGCGCGCAGTTTATTTCCGCGCACGTGCGACAGAATCGGCGGCATGGTGTCGAAGTTCATCGCGATGTGGCCGGCGAGCAGATCAACCACCGCCGGGCCGCTGCCTTTGTACGGCACATGGACGATCTTGATGCCGGCGGCGAGCGTAAGCATTTCGCCGGCCAGATGCTGCGTGCTGCCGACGCCCGACGAGGCGTAGCTGAGCGAGCCGGGCTTGGCTTTCGCCAGCGCGACCAGATCCTGCACGGTTTTCGCCGGTATCGACGGATGCACCACCAGCACATTGGGCACGTAGCCCACATACGCGACCATGGCAAAATCGCGTGCAGGGTCGTACGGCAGCTTCTTGTAGAGATTCGGCGCGATGCCGTGTGAATTCACATGGCCCATGATCAGCGTGTGGCCATCCGGCGGCGATTTGGCAACGATGTCGGCACCGATGGTGCCGGCAGCGCCGCCGCGGTTATCCACCACGAAGGTCTGGCCCCAGGTTTCGGTGAGCTTGGCACTGATAATGCGCGCGACGACATCCGTACCGCCGCCGGGCGGGAATCCGACAACCATGCGCACGGTTCGCGCGGGATACTGCTGCGCGACGCAGACGGGTGCGACCGTCGCGCCCGCCAGCAGCGCAAAGGCAGATAAAATGTAAGTATTTGTTTTCATTCAGTTATTTTCCTATCCAAAACTAGGGTTTTAGGGTGGCCGACGGTGGCGTCGTTCGCACCGCGCTACTCGGCCTTGATGCCCGCATCGCGGATGATCTTACCCCAACGCGCGACATCGCTCTTCAGCACCTCGGCGAATTTATCGGGCGACATCAACTCCACTTCCATGCCTTGCTGTGACAACTTTTCGCGCAGGTCTTTTTGCGACAGCGTTTTGTTAGCAACCGCCGCGAGATATTGCACCATGTTCTGCGGCAACGCTTTCGGGCCGAGGATGCCATACCACGTGGTGTAGTCGTAACCCGCCACGCCCGCTTCGGCGATCGTCGGCAACTCGGGAAACGCCGGTGATTTTTTCGCGCCTGATACACCCAGCGCGCGCAGCCGGTTGCTGCGTATATGGCTTGCTGCGGCCGGCATGGTGGCGATCATCATTTGTATTTGCCCGCCGATGGTGTCGGTGAGCGCGGGGCCCGCGCCTTTGTACGGCACGTGCTGCAACTGCACGCCCGCCAGCCGCACAAACAACTCCACCGCCAGATGCGCGGAGCTGCCCACGCCGCCGGAGCCGTAGTTCACCCCGTTGGGTTTTGCCTTCGCCAGCGCGACCAATTCCTTTACCGACTTGGCGGCGACAGCAGGATTCACCACCATCACATTGGGCGTTACGCCCACCATCGCGATGGTCGCAAAATCATTCAGCGTGTCGTACGGCAGCTTGGTGTAGAGCGTGGCGTTAAACGTCATGCCCTGATGAGTCATCATCAGCGTATAACCGTCGCCCGCGGCCTTGGCCACGATGTCAGTGGCGATGGTGCCGCCGCCGCCACCGCGATTGTCGATCACCAGCGGCTGGCCCAGCGACTCGGACATTTTTTGCCCGACCATGCGCGCGATCAAATCCGTGGTGCCGCCGGGCGCGAACGGCACCATGAAGCGTATCGGTTTATCGGGATAGGCGCCGGGCTTGGCGGCCTCCATCGGTGGTGGTGCGTCTTTGGCTTTTGCGGGAGCTGCTGGTACTTTGGGCTTGGTTTGCGCGTAAGCACCGCTGACAGACAACAGGCTGGCGGCGAACAGCGCCAATGCATTGTAATAAAGGGGTGTTCTCATGGAGTGTTCCTCGAAACCTTGCTATGGACTGCTTCTGCCAACTGTAACGCGCCCGAACGTTTGCGGACGACAACCCTCACTCGTTGCGTACGCCGGCAGTTTTGATGACCTTGGCCCACTTGTCGATCTCGGTGCGGATAAACGCGGTGAATTCCTGCGGCGTGCCGGCTACGATGTCGTTGCCCTGATTTACGATGGGCGTGCGCACTTCGGGCAGGGCGAGCACCTTCAGCAGGTCTGTGTGCATGCGGCTTACCACCGCTGCGCCTGCGCCCACGCGCGTCACAATGCCTTGCCACGAACTCGATTCCGCGCCCGCATAACCGGCTTCGGCCACGGTGGGAACGTCAGGCAACGCCGCTGAACGCCTGGCGGTAGTGACCGCCAGCGCGCGCAGCTTGCCGCTTTTGACATGCGGCACGGCGGTAATCACGTTGTTGAACATCACGCCGACCTGGCCGCCGATCAAATCCGTGGTCGCGGGTGCGCCGCCTTTATACGGCACATGCACCATGTCGATACCGGCGATCATCTTGAATAACTCGGTCGTCAGATGGATGCCGGTCGCGGTGCCGCTGGAGGCATACGACAGCGAACCGGGCTTTGCTTTAGCCAGCGCAACGAGTTCTTTCAGCGTACGCGCAGGCACGGAAGGATGCAGCGTCACCACATAAGGCGACGTTGAAACCAAAGACACGGACGCAAAATCCGCGAGGGGATCGTAGCGGGGCTTGCGTGGCATCGCCGGTATCACCGCCAGTGTGCTGATCGATCCCATCGCCAGCGTGTAGCCATCGTTGGGCGCCTGCGCCGCGATTTCAAAACCAATCGCCCCGCCCGCGCCGGGACGATTGTCGAACACCACCGGCTGGCCCCACAGTTCAGTGAGCTTCAAGCCGATGATGCGCGCCTGCACATCGTTTTGCCCGCCGGGCGGCTGCGCGATGATGAAGCGGATGGGTTTGGCGGGCCAGGTTTGTGCGTGGGCTTGCATCGCGCACGCGGCAAAAAGTAAAACTTTTAACCACAGATGAACACGGATGAACACAGATAACCCCCCGATTTTCTGAATTGTTTTTGAACTCATCTGCGTTTATCCGTGTTCATCTGTGGTTAAAAAGTTATTACACCTTCACGCCCGCCTTGCGCGCATGCGCAACGAACGTCTGCCGCGCCGCCAGCATGTCATCGAGCGTGCCGAACGCATTGGTGTAGCCGCCCTTGAACCCCGCGCCTTCGATCAGCTTGAACATCTTGCCGAAGTCGATATTGCCCTTGCCCGGCGGCAGATGCACTTCATAGCCGTTGCGAAAACAATCCGCCAGCCGCACTTCGTGTACACGGTTGAAATTGAGTGCTTTGACGAACCCCTCGATGCCTTCGGGCACCAGGTGCGCGTGGTTGGCAGTGAAGCACAACTTGAAATTCGGTGACTTAATGTCCCAGTAGTACTGCCACTCCTCGACCGTGTGCGCGAGGTAATGCACCTCGGCGTCGTCGGGTTCTTTATTCAGATTCTCCAGCAGCACCAGTGCTTTCTTTTTCTCGGCGTGTTTCACTACCGCCTGCAGGCGCGCTTTGCCGGCCTCCATGCGCATTTTTTTATCCTTGGTGAAATGGTAGCCCGCGTGCATCTCCGTCCAGCTTGCGCCGAGCTTCGGCACGAGATCAACGTAGCGTTTCAGATATTCGGTCACCGCGTCCGCTACGTGAGGCGAATATTCGGCAACGTTCACCGCAGAATTGGTGTGCAGGCCGAGCGCGATGCCGTGCTTGTCGAGCAATTTGCGCACGCCCGCGCAACGTCTGGCGTCAAACTTGGGCAGCGCGTTGTCGCCGGTGTCGAGCTGAATGTCGATGTGATGCAGCCCATTTTTCGCCGCCCATTCAATGGCGGTTTCCAGTTTCAGACGGCGGCTGATGTCGATGCCGATGCGGTCGATAAGACGCATGCTTTCCTCCAAGTGTTTGTTCGTGCGCGCGAGTTGGCACTACCAAGGGCTTAGACCCTAAGACGTATTGTATCAACCAGGCCGTGCGCGCAATCTGCGCACGCAGTAACCAAGTTTGTTCCCACCGTTTTCAGGCTTCACCGAGGCACTCTTTGCCTGGCCGACTGTGCCAGGTGTTGTCCGTACTATGGATCGCTAATCAATCAAGGAGAAAAATACGATGGCCACGGCAAACCCCAAGAGCAAGACCGGCAAGATGAGTAAGCACGGTACCATGCTGCGCGGCGAAAACCCACCGAATTCACGCTATTTCGAGCAAGGCCGTTTTGGCCGCATGTTTCCGGCACTGGAGCCGTTCGCCGCGGACACGCCCACCATGCGCGCCGCGCTGATGGAGATCGGCAAGAAGGGCGGCATCATCGACGCGCAGGACAGCGACGCCGCCACGCCCAGGGATTTGATCATCGATCCCGCGCTGAACGTGAACAACCCCAACAACCCCACCATGACCGCCGGCATGACGTTTCTCGGTCAGTTTGTCGACCACGACATCACGCTGGATACCACGTCGAGTCTCGAACAGCAGGTCGATCCCGAGGCGATACAAAACTTTCGCACCCCCACGCTGGCGCTGGATAACATCTACGCTCAGGGGCCGAACAACAACCCGCACCTGTATGACGCGGCGGACCCGGTGAAACTGCTGGTCGAGCCCATGACAGGGTCAGCCGCGCAATCGCGTGGCGGCGTGCTGCGCATGGATCTGCCGCGCAACAGCCAGGGCACTGCGCTGATCGGCGACGTGCGCAGCGATGAAAACCTGGTGCTGTCGCAACTGCATATGGCGTTTTTGATGTTTCACAACAAATGCGTCGATCACGTGCGTGCCACGACCGGAATGACGTCGCCGAACGCGGTATTTCTCGAAGCGCAGCGCCTGGTGCGCTGGCATTATCAATGGATCTTGATCCACGAATTTCTGCCCAAGACCTGCGGGCAAAACGTGGTGGACGATGTCATGAAACACGGCCGAAAATTCTATAAATGGCGTAACGAGCCGTATATCCCGGTGGAATTCGCGGTTGCGGCCTACCGCTTTGGGCACACCCAGGTGCGACCGTCCTATCGCATGAACTTCGGCCCTGCGGCGGGCGGCGATGTGTTCCTGCGTTTGTTTGTCGATACACCCGCGAACTCGGCCAGTCCCGATCCGGACGACATGCGCGGCGGCCTGCGGCAACCACGTCGCTTTATCGACTGGCAAACCTTTTTCGATTTCGGCGATGGCAACGTGCGCCCGAACAAAAGAATCGATACCAAGCTTTCCACCGTGCTGATGGATTTGATCGGCTTCCCCGCAGGCGAGCCGCAATCGCTGGCGCAACGCAATCTGCTGCGGCATCTCACCTTCAAATTGCCGTCGGGGCAAGCCGCGGCAAAAGCCATGAAGCTGCCGGTGCTGCATCCC
>JAYVQD010000383.1:0-5340 GCA_043777275.1 Nitrosomonadales bacterium | reverse complement strand
GCCAGCCCGTCGCTGGTTTCGATTTTCAGAAAAAACCAATTGGTCTTTTCAGAGACATTCACGGCATAAGGTGTAACTATTTGTATTTTCATGGTTTTTTATAATCCAGCAACAGCGGAAGGGACGGCGCGGCAAGCGCGTTCAACATCGTCTATATTACCCGCGTCCCGCCTATTTATCCCTGGCGGAAATTCAGGAGTTACACCATGCCCGATTACACTCTGCGCGTGAACGGCGCGCAACGCACCGTGCGCACCGATGCCGACACGCCCCTGCTCTATGTGTTGCGCAACGATTTTGAATTGAACAGCCCGAAGTACGGCTGCGGACTCGCCCAATGCGGCGCCTGCACCGTGGTGATCGACGGCAAAGCCGCGCGCTCGTGCGTGACACCCTGCTCGGCCAGTGTCGGCAAAAATATCACCACGCTCGAAAGCCTGGGCTCGGTGGACAAGCTGCATCCGCTGCAAAAAGCCTTTCTCGACGAACAGGCGGCGCAGTGCGGCTACTGCACTAACGGCATGATTATGTCGGCCAAGGCGTTGCTCGACGTGAACCCCAAGCCCACTGAGGCGCAGATCAAGCAGGCACTCGCAGGCAACCTGTGCCGCTGTGGATCGCACAATCGCGTGGTGCGCGCCGTGCAACGCGCGGCCGGCATCGCGGTGAAAGGAGCCTGAACATGAACACTACCCAACTCACCCGTCGCAGATTTTTAAAGCAAAGCAGCGCCATCGTTGCGACATTCAGTCTCGCTGGACTGATCGAACCATTGGCTATCGCGCAGCAACCGGCACGCGCGCCTCTCGTACCACTCCCTGGCGGCTTGAACAATAACCGCATGCTTGATGGCTGGATACGCATCAACGCCAACGGCAAAGTCACCATCCACACCGGCAAATGCGAACTCGGTCAGGGTGTCCTCACCGCACTGGCGCAGATTGCCGCCGATGAACTTGATGTCGGTTACGAGCGCATCGACATGGTGTCGGCCGACACTGCGCGCACGCCGGACGAAGGCATGACCGCCGGCAGCCTGTCGGTGGAAAACAGCGGCACCGCGCTGCGCTTTGCCTGTGCCGAGGCGCGCGGCTTGTTGCTCGCCGTCGCCGCGCAAAAGTTGAACGTGGCGGTGGATAAACTCAGCGTGGTCGATGGCGCGATCAGCGCAAGCCCGGTGCGCGTAACCTATTGGGATCTCGTCAAGGACATCAACCTCAAGCGCGAAGCCACCGCTGTCGCCAAACCCAAGTCACCATCGCAACACAAGGTTATCGGCAAAAGCATCCCGCGCCGTGACCTCCCCGCCAAAGTCACCGGCGGTGCAGCGTATGTGCAGGACATGCGCCTGCCCGGCATGCTGTTTGGCCGCGTAGTGCGTCCCTCATCCTATCGCGCGCAACTGGTTTCGGTGGATGAAGCCCCGGCTAAAGCCATGCCCGGTGTGGTGGCGGTGATGCGTGACGGCAATTTCATTGCGGTCGCGGCAGAGCGCGAAGAGCAAGCCATTAAGGCCGCACAAGCGTTGCGCGCTTCAGCCAAGTGGAACGAAACGCCTGACCTCCCACCCAGCGGCACGGCACTGTACGAGCACCTAAAGAAAATGCCCTCGCGCGACATGGTGATTAAAACCGTGACGCCCGCTAACGCTGCGGGCGGCAAGGTGACTTCGGTCGAAGCGGAATACACACGCCCGTTTCAAGCGCACGGCTCCATCGGCCCGTCGTGCGCGGTGGCGCAATTCAAAGACGGCAAGTACACTGTGTGGACCCACAGTCAGGGCGTGTTTCCGCTGCGTACCGATCTTGCCAAAGCGCTGCGGGTGAAGACCGCAGACATTACCTGCACGCATGTCGAAGGCTCCGGCTGCTATGGCCACAACGGCGCGGATGACGTGGCGTGCGACGCGGCGCTGCTCGCGCGCGCCACCAATGGCCGCCCGGTGAAATTGCAATGGATGCGCGAAGACGAATTCGGCTGGGCGCCTTTCGGCTCGGCGATGGTGATGAAAATGCAGGCGCATCTTGATGAGTCAGGCAACATCGTCAACTGGCAGCACGAAACCTGGAGCCATCCGCATTCCACACGCCCGACCAGCAATCCCGCCGGCAGCTTTGTGCTCGGCGGCTGGCATCTGGAAAACCCGGCGCCGCCCGCCGTGCCCAACAACTCGCCGCAGCCTTCGGGTGCGGCGGATCGCAACGCGGTGCCGTTGTATGATTTTCCGCGTCAGAACATTTTGCTGCACTACGTCACCGACATGCCGGTGCGCACCTCCGCGCTGCGCACGCTGGGCGCGTACGCCAATGTGTTTGCACTGGAGTCCTTCATCGATGAAACCGCGATGGCGGCGGGTGTAGATCCCGTGGAGTTTCGTCTGCGGCACATGAAAAACCCGCGCGCCCGCGCGGTAATCGAGCTGGCTGCGCAAAAGTCCGGCTGGAAGCCGAACGCCAAAGGCAACGGCAACACCGGTCGCGGCATTGCTTTCGCGCAATATAAAAACCTCGCCGCATTTTGCGCGGTGGTCGCCGAGGTAACAGTGGATCGCAACGGCAACGTAAAAGTCACGCGCGCCGTGTCGGCAGTGGATGCAGGGCTGGTGATTAACCCCGACGGCATCGTTAACCAGATTGAAGGCGGCATCATTCAATCGGCCAGTTGGACGATGAAAGAGCAGGTGAAATTTAATCGCCAGCGCATCACCACGCGTTCATGGGCGGATTATCCGATTTTCACTTTCGCCGACGTGCCCGCAGTGGAAGTGCATCTCATCAACAGGCCGGACGAAAAACCGCTCGGCGTCGGCGAAGGCTCGCAAGGCCCCACCGCCGCCGCGATTGCAAATGCGATTGCCAACGCCACCGGCAAGCGGATGCGCGATTTGCCGTTTACGGCGGAAAAGGTGCGTAGCGCAGTTGCGTAAATTACTCAATAAAAACAAATATTTATAATGATCCTATGCGCAGGGATCTGATGGAGAGCAACACCTGAAGATACTTCCGTGGATCATCGGCGCGGCGCTCGGCGGCGTGACGGCAGCTGCGGGCTGATTGGCACGCACGCATGCCTCGTTCGACGTGCAACTCAACTATCGCACCGCCCCCGGCATCGTCAGCCGCATGCGCAACGGCCAGCTCGCGTTTCTCGATGAAAACGGCGCAGTGCTCGCGCGCGCCAGCATCGACACGCGGCGCGGGGTGGTATGGCTCGCGCATCCCGAACAAGGGCAATGCGGCCCCTCACTGGAACGCGACGCCCATCTCGATTGCGTTCGCGCGCAATCGGAATGGATTCCGCAATGGGCGCATCGCGTGCGCGAGGCCAATATCACGCTCGAAAATTGCAGCGTCGCGCGCATGCTCGTGAACCTCTACACCCGGCGCGACAATGCCGTGGTGTGGTGGACGCCGCTTGCCGAAAAACACGGGCGCCCCTACACCCGCTACCGTGCCACGGTTCTGATGGACACGCGCAACTGCAACTGAACGTCGTTCTTACTGCTGCACAATCCCGATCCGCGCGGTGAGTTCCTTGTTCATCGCCAGTTCCTCGTTCACGATGCGCGCGAGTTCCTGTGGCGTGGAGCCTATGCCCTCCAGCCCCTGTTCATCCAGCCGCCGCCGCACCGCCGGGTCTTTCACCGCCGCGGCCACGTCGTCGCGCACGCGCTGCACGTACGCGGCGGGTGTGCCCGCCGGGAACCAAAGGCCGTACCAACTCAGGAATTTATAGCCTTTGACGCCGGCTTCATCCAGCGTCGGCACGTTGGGCAATTTCTCCCAGCGCTTTTCGCCGGTGATGCCCACCACCTGCACGCGCCCGGCGTTAATCAATGCCATCGCAGACGGCGCGGCCGGAAATCCGATATCGATTTGGCCGGCGATGATATCCGTCATCATCGCCGGGATGCCGGTGTACGGCACATGCGTCATTTTGATTTTGGCGGCGCTCAAAAACAATTCAGCCGCCAGATGCCCCACGCTGCCGACGCCGGGCGAGCCGAAATTCAGTTTGCCGGGACTGGCGTGCGCCAGCGCGATCAAATCCTTCACCGACTTCACCGCCAACTTCGGATTCACGATCAGCGCATAGCCGACGTTCTTCGCCACCAACGTAATCGGCAGC
The DNA here is from genome assembly GCA_043777275.1 of Nitrosomonadales bacterium. GTDB lineage: Bacteria > Pseudomonadota > Gammaproteobacteria > Burkholderiales > SG8-41 > UBA5216. Next base: position 1,212 of record JAYVQD010000383.1, on the reverse strand, counting down.
AGATCGCGCGCCGTATCGTAGGGCAGACTTTTGTAAAAGTACGGCATGCTGGAAATCGCAGCAGTGTGCAACAGCAGGGTGTAGCCGTCCGGATTGGCTTTTGCCACGATCGCCGCGCCGATCACCCCGCCGCCGCCACCGCGATTGTCGAACACAACATTTTGTCCCCAACCCGGCGTGACTTTATCGGCAATGATGCGCGCCACCACATCCGGGCCGCCGCCGGCCGCATACGGAATCACCATGCGTATCGGTTTGGAGGGGTAGGAATCCGCTGCTTGTGCGACAGCACCGCACAGCGACAACGCTGCCAGCAGGACAATCGCGGCTTGCGCCCGACTGAAACAACCCATGATCGCCACATGAATTATTGTTTTAAAACAACAACTTACATTGCGATTACGCGCACCGAAAATCCGCTCACCGAGAAGACTATGCTCGATCATGTTCGAGTTTCTTCTGCACCAGGAACGCATGCAGCATCTCTGTTGCCAAGCCATGCAAGACCAGCCGGTAACCCGCGCGCAACGTGGATTCGGAAATCAAAGGATGCCTGTTATTGACCAGCAACACGGGCGTCGGATCGTTAAGCAACTTGCTAACGTAAATGGCAATGGTTTCATCCAATTGAAGTGAGTTGGTTGCGCGCCAGAAATCGTTATCGGTCAGGAAGAGCTGGTAGATGGGCGTGTAAAGCTCTATCGCCGTATGCAAATCGACGATGTTGGTCCAGCGATTGGGCATGCGCTCAATTGCCGGATGGCCGTCACCGATCGCCGAGAAATCCGGAGTCGCGATTGCTTCAAGCTGGCGGCGTTGATCGAGCAATTGCCGATTCAGATAGATCACAAAATTAAAGACGTTGAGGTCGTGTTTCAAAAACGCGTCATTCTTGATCTGTTCAAGGTTGGTGAGCCGCATGTCATTCAACGGTGGAATAGTGACATCGGGCACATTGCTGCCGATAAACGCCAGAATCTCCGCACCCAGATTGAAATGCCGGAGGATCAGCCAATTCGCATGAGGGCTCACGAAAGTCTTCAGGCTCCAGGCAAGCAGGCAATGCAGAACCCTCGACGACGTGAACGCCGACGGCAGCAATATCTTGATGAGCTGAATCACCACGATCATGGTGCGCGCCAATGGCCGCGCTATCGGAAGCAGGTATTGACGTGATTTTGACGCCGCATCCGCCAGCCATGCGCGCTTCAC
>JAYVQD010000382.1:0-5345 GCA_043777275.1 Nitrosomonadales bacterium | reverse complement strand
CAAAACCGCCGACGTACAGACTTTTGAAGCCGACGCTTTCGATCAACCGCCCGGTGAGCGCATCGTGCGCGGTCGGCAGTTCCAGAAATTTTTTGGCGTTGACGAGTTTGCGCAGAGCGGTGGTGGCGCGATACATGATGTGGAGTCCTTGTGGGATGGAATGAGTGTGGCGAATTTTACAGCAGGAAAGCTCGGGTGGAACCGAAGATCGAGTCGTAGATGAGCTTCAGGTTGAGCACGATAATCAACGCTGTCATTGTCCACGCCGTCCACGTCAGCCATCGTGGACTGGTCAGCACGCCCATTTTGGCGCGCTCACTGGTGAATTTCACCAGCGGTATCACCGCGAACGGCAGTTGCAAACTGAGTATCACCTGCGACAACACCAGCAGTTGCGCCGTGCCCGACGCGCCGTAGTGCAGCGTGACAAACATGGCCGGTATCATCGCAATCAACCGCGTAATTAACCGCCGCAGCCACGGTCGCAGACGGATATCGAGAAAACCTTCCATCACGATCTGGCCCGCGAGCGTGCCGGTAATCGTTGAATTCTGCCCCGAGGCGAGCAGCGCCACGGCAAATAGCGTGCTCGCTGCACCCGCGCCGAGTAGCGGCGCCAGCATCTTGTGCGCGTCCTGAATTTCGGCGACCTGCGTGTGGCCGTGCGCGTGAAATGTTGCTGCCGCGACGATCAGAATCGCCGCGTTGATCAGCAGCGCGAGCAGTAGCGCAATGGTCGAATCGATGGTGGCGTAGCGTATCGCCTCGCGCCGTCCGGGCACGGATTCGTCGAAGTCGCGCGTCTGCACCAGTGCCGAATGCAGATACAGATTGTGCGGCATTACCGTTGCGCCGAGAATGCCGATGGCGATAAACAGCATCGCCGGGTTGGTGACAATCTCCGGCGAGGGTATAAAGCCTGCTGCGACTTTGGCCCATGCCGGATTTGACGTGATCACCAGATAGATAAAGCAGGCGCCGATCACCAGCATCAGCGACACGATCAGCGCTTCCATGTAACGAAAGCCACGCGCCTGCAGCATCAGAATCAGCAGCACATCGGCGACGGTAATCACCACGCCCCACGCGAGCGGTATGCCGAACAGCAGGTTGAGCGCAATCGCGGTGCCGATGATTTCCGCCAGATCCGTCGCGCAAATCGCCAGCTCCGCCAGCACCCACAGGCAAAACGACACCGGCGGCGAATAATGATCGCGGCACGCCTGCGCCAGATCGCGCCCGGTGGCGATGCCCAGCCGCGCCGACAGCGATTGCAACACCATCGCCATCAGGTTGGCGAGCATCACCACCGACAACAGCGTGTAACCAAACGCCGATCCACCGGCAATCGCCGTCGCCCAGTTGCCGGGATCCATGTAGCCCACGGCAACCAGATAGCCCGGTCCGGCAAAGGCGAACATCTTGCGCGCGACGCTGGCGTTGCGTGGCACGGCTACCGAGCGATAGACCTCCGGCAGCGTGCTGGCCTTGCGCGGGTGGCGCCAAACGGTGTTGTGGTTTGCTTGGGGATCAGGTGACATGGGGCGGCGATTTTGCCGCTATATAAGATGTTATGCCAGTGTTAGTGAAGTGTGCGGTGCCAAGTGTTTGGGTGACGGCATCTGTTTCTATGAATTGTAGAATTTACAGATTAACTGTCATGATGCACTCCATTTTCTGAATCGACGCCACGCTTCACCAAGATCAATTTTCATACCCCACAACGTAGGTTTCTTCATATCAAGAAGAGCCTCTCGAAACGCCTGCTGTTCATCATGTGTGAATACTTTCGTTTTCAGTATATTTAATCCTGATTCCGAAAGCGGGAAGGCAACACGGGTAAAGCCTTGAAATCCGTGCCGCATTAGGTAACCACGTTTCTCAAGGAAATACAGACTATCTTCGATTTGGTTCTTTTGGTGCCGCAGCACAAGGTCGTGTTCCAAGATTGAAAGTGGGATGGCATTTTGGAGTGGAGGCGCTGTGGAGTGCTCGCCCTTTAGCCAGACGCACGATACCGACTGTCCCTCGGCACTCTTTAGGATTTCCCAGCACAGGTTCTCGGATATCGCCAAGGTTAATTCCACGTAGTCAAATCATCGTATTTTGCATCAATCGAAGGGAGCTTCATAAATGATATTTTGCAAATTGTCAGCAAGTGTAGCCCGGAAGCAATGAAATGGTTTCCGGGGAAGTTGATCCCGGAATGTGCGGCACTCCTTCCGGGCTACGTGCTTCGTAAAGCGGTTTGGGGGAAGGCATTTCCGCTTTTGATGAATATTATTAAGTATTTGTTTTTATTGAATATTTTATGGATGTCAAGGCTATTGCCCAGCCAGCAATTTCCCCAACTCCCGCGCGGAGAATTTTTCAATATCCAGCACCGCATCGCGGATGCGTTCTGCGCGCGGACGTGAGATCGCGAGTTCGGCGTTTTCCATAAACTTGGCGGCGATTTCGTCGCCGGTCAATGCGCGCTCGCCCGCGCCGCGATTGATTTTTTCCATATGCACCAGCTCACGACCGTCGCGCGTGGTGACAACCACGCCGCCGGAGAAATATTTCGGGAATTGCGAATCCGGGTCGGTGTCATGCGAGACGTGTTGCGCCAGCGCGAGAATTTCCTTGTCGTTCAGCGCATCGGCTTCGAGTTCGGCAAAACCAAATTTGCCGCGCACGAAGCACGCCGCCACCACGAACTGCACGCTGAATTTTGCCATGTAGTCCGACACCGGCTTGCGGCGCATTTCGGCCGGTTCGCACACGTAGTGAAAGGTGTCGGGGTGCAGTAGCGCGCGCACCTTGCTGATGTCGGCGGGCTTCAAATGATGTTTGCGTTTTAACGCCAGCGCGGCATCGGCGCAGGCGTGCAGCAGGTGGCAGATCGGATACGGTTTGATCGCGACTTCATCGAGAACCCATTTGTCGCCGAGTGCGCCGGTCATCGCCGCGAGATCCACTTCGTCGAGTCTGCCGCCGGTGTGCGAGCGGAACAGGCCGTCCGGGCCTTCGTAAATGCGCCGCGTGCCGACAAAGCCGCCGCGTGCCAAGGATGCCGCCGTTATTCCACCTACCGCGGCCCAACCCGGATGCATGCGTTTGTTCCATGCGCCGTCGGCGCGATGTTCCGACACGGCCGATGAGGTGCTGCCGGCCAGCCCTTGTGCCAGCGCGAGTTTTTGCGGGCTGAGATTGAATAATTTTCCGGTGGCGACCGCGCAGCCAAAATGTCCGGCCAGCCCGGTGGTGTGATAGCCCATCGCGTGCATCAGGCCATGCGCCGCGACGCCGACGCGGGTGGCGATTTCAACGCCCAGCGCGTAGGCGACGAGCACATCCTTGCCGGACGCATCGACGTGTTCGCCCACGCCGAGTGAGCACGGAAACGCGCTGCTGCTGGGATGCACGATGGCACCGGGATGGGTGTCGTCGTAATCCAGCCCGTGCGCGAGGATGCCGTTCAACAGCACCGCATCACGCAGCGGCAGCTTCACGCCCATGCCGATGACGGAATTTTTGCCACCCTCGGCGATGCCGAGCAAACCGGACAACGCATGCTGCGCAAAATCAAAGCGCGTTGCGGCAAGGGCAGTGCCGACCACATCGAGCACGTGATACTTGGCGTTTTCGCGCGTGGCTTTGGGAATGGCTTTGTAAGTCAGGTTGGCGGCGAACTCGGCGATGTGTTGCGAGATCGCCAACGAAGGCGCCGGTGCGGGCGCGTCGGCAGGCCGCGCGTCAGGCTCGGGTGTGTGCAGCGGTTGGACGCTCATGGGGGGCTCCAGTGTGTGAGGCATGCGGGGAAGGTGAGACTTTTAACTTTACCGTGAGAGTGCGCCACGGCGCAACGGGTGATTAGGGTAATATCTGTTTAAGTATTTGTTTTTAAACAATATTTTATGATACGCATGTATTGCGCTTATTGGTTGAAGTGCGTATGAGGATTATAATTCGCCGCATCAAATAGTCACTGCGGGAGTCAGCGCCATGGATATGCCGGAGAAAGAAGCGGGTGCCGGTCAGCAAAGTATTTTCAAAGTCATCGACTGTGATGTTCATCCGTACGTGAAAGAGGGCATCAGCAGCGTGTTTCCGTATATGCCCGAAGCGTGGAAGCAGCGCTTCATACGCAAGCGCGCCACCGTGGGTGCGGAAGCACGTTCGCTCAAGTACCTGCATCCGAACGGCGCGGTGAATCGCGATGATGCGCGTCCGCCGTGCGGCGGGGTGTCGGGCTCTGATCCGCATTTTCTGGTGCAGGATTTGCTGGTCAAAAACAAAATCGAGCACGCGGTGTTGAATTGCCTGCAAACCGGCGCGTTGTGCAGCACGCTGGCGGGCACCGATGAATCGATCGTGCTGTGCTCGGCGTTTAACGATTATCTGATCGACCAGTGGCTGCCGGTCGATAACCGTTTGAAGTTCGCGATGTCGGTGCCGTCGCAGGATCCGCAGGCCAGCGCAGCGGAAATCCGCCGCATCGGCAAGCATCCGCAGATTGTGGCGGTGTCGCTGCCGCTGATTAATATTTTAATGGGCAACCGTTACTGGTGGCCGGTGTATGCAGCGGCGCAGGAGATGCAATTGCCGATTTTGGTACACGTCACCGGCCCGGACAGTATTTTTCAGGGGCCGCCGATGTCTGCCGGCGGCATACCTGATTCGTACGTCGAGCGTTACGTCACGCTCAATCAAGCGGGCGAGTCGAGTGTGAACAGCCTGGTGTTCAGCGGTGTGTTCGAGAAATTTCCCGGACTGAAAGTGATTTTTGTCGAATACGGATTTTTGTGGCTGCTGCCGCTGTTGTGGCGCATGGATCGCACCTGGCGCCAACTGCGCCACGAAGTGCCGTGGGTGAAAAAATCGCCGGTGGAGTATGTGCATAAGCATATTCGATTCAGCACGCAGCCGATTGATGAACCGGAAGACCCCAAAGACCTCGACAAGTTGATCGAGATCATGGGCTACGACCAACTGTGTTTCAGCACCGATTACCCGCACTGGGATAACGACATGCCGGGACAATCGCTGCGCGGGCTTCCAAAAGCGGAGCGGCAGAAGATATTTTGGGACAACGCGCTCACAACCTTCCGTATGAGATAGAGCATGGCAGAAAAAAAACAAGTGAGCGTCGGCAACATCGCCGACTTCCCCATCGGAAAATTCAAGATCATCGACCTCGATGGCCGCGAGATCGGCATCACGCAATTAAAAAACGGCGAGTTCCGCGCCGTGCGCAACGTGTGTCCGCACAAGGGGGCGCCGGTGTGTAAAGGGCCTATCGGCGGCACCACCTTGCCCAGCGCGGTGGGCGAGTTGATCTACGGACGCGAAGGCGAAGTGCT
>JAYVQD010000381.1:0-5349 GCA_043777275.1 Nitrosomonadales bacterium | reverse complement strand
CACTCATGCGCGGCGCGAGGATGCGCATCACCACGTCGGTGGAGCCGCCCGGCGCATAGGGCACGATGGCGCGGATGGTGCGCGTGGGGAACTGCTGTGCGGTGGCGGCGCCGACGCAGAGCGCGCCAGACGTTATAACGGTAACTATTTGTTTTAATTTCATTTTTATCTCATTCTCATTTCAACATTAGCATCGTTTGCACATCCACAATCCGCTTCGGTGATTTCGGTGAGCATCCTACCCCACTTCACTTGCTCCCCGTTCAAAACGATTGGATTCCGCGGCAGCCGCATTGCGCCGGCGCAACATTCACGCGGGTTGCCCCGTCGGCGTTGGGTTGGCGCAAAGGTTAATTTCTATCGTGGCGTGGACGATTTCTTCGTGTTGTGCGAGTTGCTCGCGCACACGGTTGGCGGTGAGTTTTTCGTCGTGCGTCACCAGCATGATCGCGCACGCATAGGCGCGCTTGCCCACGCGCCACACATGCAAATCAGCAACGCGCGTGTCGCCCGCATCAGGCGCAGTTTCGACGGCCTCGCGGATTTCCTGCACCACGGGCTGATCCATTTCGCGGTCGAGCAGCACCCTTGCCGTCTCGGTAATCAGGCCGCGCGCCCACACCGCCACCAGCACCGCGCCGACGATGCCCATCACCGGGTCCAGCCATTGCCAGCCGTAGAACCAGCCGCCCGCCAGCGCCACCAGCGCCAGCACTGACGTAACAGCATCCGCAACCACATGCAGATACGCTGATTTCAGATTCAGATCATGGCCATGAGCGTGATGCGCGTGATGCGCCTGATCGTGCCCGTGATGATGGTGATGCTCGCGACCCTGCACCCGGCTCAGTATCACCGCGCACACAATGTTGACCAGCAGCCCCGTTGCCGCGACGATCATCGCCTCCTGATAATGAATCGGCTGCGGCGAGAACAGGCGCTCGACCGAGCCCACCACCATCATCAGCGCCACGCCCAGCAAAAAGAGGGAACTGGCGAAACCGCCGAGCACTTCGATCTTCCATGTGCCGAATGCAAAGCGCGTGTCGCGCGCGTAGCGTCGCGCCGCGGCATAGGCGAACGCGCTCAAACCAATAGCTACGGCGTGCGAGCTCATATGCCAGCCGTCGGCGAGCAGCGCCATCGAATTAAACCACCAGCCCGCGATGATTTCGATCACCATCATCACGGCGGTGATCCACATCACGATGCGCGTGCCGCGCTCCGCCGCGCGATTGTCCGTGTCAAACTCGTGGTGGTGCGTCCATTCGGATAAATCGTGACTGTGCATGATGCGTCTCCCGGTTGCGTAACACCAACCATCAAATGCCGATGCGTTCACCCGCGCCCAGCAAGGTGGCTATGCCCAGCATCGCAAATATCGCCGCGGCGATAGTATGAACCAACCGCACCGGCATGCGGTGCGCGATGCGTTCGCCCAGCAGCACCGCTGGCACGTTGGCGATCATCATGCCCAGCGTGGTGCCGGCCAGCACGATGAAAAACGCGTGATACTGCGCGGCCAGCGCCACCGTCGCCACCTGGGTTTTATCACCCATCTCGGCGAGAAAAAACGCAATCAGCGTGGCGCCGAAAACACCCATGCGTGTGAGTGCGGCATCTCTCTCGTCGAATGTATCCGGGATCAATGTCCAGACGGCCATGCCGATGAACGAGAGGCCCAGCACCCAGCGCAGGATTTCCGGCTTCATCAGAGATGGCAGCCATGCGCCGAGCGCCGCCGCCAGTGCGTGATTCACCAAGGTCGCAACCAGAATGCCGAGAATGATCGTCAGTGACTTGCGGTACTTGGCCGCGAGTATGAAGGCGAGCAGTTGGGTTTTGTCGCCGATTTCGGCAAGGGCAACAACGCTAGTCGAGATGAGGAAGGCTTCCACTGAAACTCCTTGGCCGGAGCGAACGTTAGACGAATGACCACACCGCTGCCCCGGCCAAAGTAAAAATTTCGGGGGCGATATGGTCAAAGGTCTTGCCAAGTTCAGGAAACCGCTTGCACCATGACCAACCGGCCAAGTATGTTGACGCAAGCCCCTGCATGCGATGCAGGGCGACTACTCCCCAATGACGCGCCGATTCTATCACGCGGCCGCTGGGGCGTCTACGACATGCCGCGCAAAACGTGATTTAATGCCGCCCTGTTCCATTCAATGTCGAAAGGAGTTGTACATGAGCAGTCCCGTCAAAATGGGCATCGTCGGCCTCGGTCGTTGGGCCAAGGTGTTGACCCGCGCCGTTTCCGGAAAATCCGACAAACTGCAAATCGTCGCCGGCTACAGCCGCTCGCAAATTAAGCGCGACGAATTCGCCAAAGAGATGGGCGTGCCCTCCGTGCCCGACATGCAAACCATGCTGTCCAATCCGGACATCAAAGGCGTGATCCTCACTGTGCCGAACGAGCAGCACCTGCCGATGGCGGACATGGTCGCCAAGGCCGGCAAGCATGTGTATACCGAAAAGCCCATCGCGCAAACGCTGGAAGACGGCTTCAAAATCGAGGCGCTGGAAAAGCAATACGGCATCACCGTCACCGTCGGCCACAGCGCGCGGCTGATGGCCGGCATCCGCCTCATCAAGGAACACATCGATCGCGGCGAACTCGGCCGCGTGGCGTTCATGGAAGCCAACTTTTCGAACGAACGCGCGCTGGAACTCACGCCGCAGACGTGGCGCTGGTATAAAGACCGCGCGCCCGGCGGCAACCTGTCGCAATTGTGCATTCACCAGTTTGACGTGCTGCATCTGCTGGGTGGCGCGGTGACGGAAATTTCGTCGATGTCGTCGAAGCTCTCGCCGGTGGGCGCGGAAGTGGACGATCAATCGATGAGCACCATTCGTTTCGCCGACGGCAAATTGGGTTACGTGGGATCAAGCTGGACATCCCCCGGCATTTTCAGCGTGCGCGTGTTCGGCTCGAAAGGTTTGATGCACTACGAAATCGATTTCGGCACCTGGGACACACCACACCTGCTGCACAACGCCTCGGTGCTGTACATCCAGCGCGGCAAAGACGGCTGGGCCAAGCGCGAAGAGATTAAAATCCCCGAAAACGATATGTTCCGTGCCGAGCTGGAAATGTTTGCCGATAGCTGCGTCAGCGGCAAACCCGGCGAACTCACCGCGCACAACGGCAATGTGGCGGTGGCGATGGTGTATGCCGCACTGCGCTCCATCGACCAACAAGGCCGTGCCGTTAAAATCGCGGACGTGATGGCTGAAACCCGTAAGAAAGTTGGAAACTGAGTTGGAAACTGAGTCGGAGGCTAATATGACACTACCCACCCGCTATTTCATTGATCTGACCCAGCCCGAAATCGCCGCGCAGTTCAAAAAGAACCCGCTGGTGATACTGCCCGCAGGCAGCGTCGAGCAGCACGGCCCGCATCTGCCCACCGGCACGGACATCTATGCCGCCAACGTCATCAGCCACGCGGTGGCCGAGCGCATGGATGGCCTGGTGCTGCCCGGCGGTCCGCTGGGGGTGACGCCGATGCACATGCCGTTTGAGGGCACCATCACGCTGTCACCGGAAACTTACCAGAGCGTGGTGGTGGAAACCGGCGCCTCCACCGCCCGGCACGGCGCGAAGCGGCTGATGATTCTGAATTGGCACGAAGGCAATATTCCGTCGCTGGCGATCGCCTCGGAAAAACTGCATCGCGACGCGGGCATGAGCGTGATCGTGGTGCAGGCGTGTTATGTCGCCGCCGAGCTTTACGGCCACGATTGCGGCGGCCTCACCCACGGCGGCGAAATCGAAGCGCTGGCGGTGCTGGCATATCAGCCTGATCTGGTGCATCTGGATCGCATCGATTATTCGTCCGACCACTCGCATGGCCGCAAGTGGGATCGGCTGCGCCGCACGCGCAGCTATCAGCCGGTGCTGCGCGATATCAAAACCATCGCCGAGACCGGCTGGTACGGCGCGCCGGAACACGCCACCGCGGCCAAGGGTTTGAAAATGTTGAACGACATCGCCGATGCGATTGCGAAGGAATGCACTGAAATATTCCAGATGCTCGATGAAGCGCAGGGTGGCACGGCGGAGATCAAACATTTGAAAATCGCATCGTAAGACGGGAGAGAATCGTGGTAAAAAATGGATTAGGTATAGCAGTCATCGGCTCCGGCCGCATCGGCACTTTACGCGCGCGGCTTGCGGGCATGCATCCGTCGGTCAAGTTTCTGGCGGTGTCGGACCGCGATCCGGCCAAGGCAAAAGCGCTGGCCGAATTGTCGGGCGCGCATTTTCACACCGGCGACAACAACGCCGCCATCGATCACCCGGATGTCGACGCGGTATTTGTTTCCACGCCGGAGCAGGAGCACGCCGAGCCGATCAAGCGCGCGCTGGCGGCGGGCAAGCCGGTGCTGTGCGAAAAACCCATCGGTCTCACGCTGAAAACCGCCGACGATATTCTCGACACGCTGGCCAAGACCAACGGCCAGCTCAATTTCGGCTACAGCCGCCGCTACAAGGAATGCTTTTTGCGCTCGAAGGAACAGGTGGTGCAGGGCCGCCTCGGCAAGATCATCGGCGGCCTCGCGCGCGTCTACAACTCGCGCGCACAAACGTTTCAGATATTAAAGCGCGATCCGCACGCCACGCCGGTGCTCGACGTGCTGACCTACTACGTCGATCTGATGTGCTGGTTTCTCGAAGGCAACCGTCCGGTGGAAGTGGTGGCGCGCGGGCAATACGGCATTTTCAAAGAGGCCGGCTACAACGTGCACGATGCGACCTGGGCCATCGTCACTTTCGCCGACGGCGCGGTGCTTAACTTCGGTATCAGCTACGCGCTGCCGGCGAATTTTCCGACCCAAGGCCAATCGGATCGCGTGGAACTGCTCGGCACCGAAGGCACCATGCTGATCGACGACGACCACAAGGATCACCTGATCTACACCGAAAAAGGCGTGCCGCATCCCTACGTGCCGGGGCACAGCCTCAACATGGCGTTTCTCGGCAGCAACTCGGCGGGCGATTGGGCAATGGGCAATTTCTGGGGCTCGCTCGGCAACGAAACCCGCGCGTGGATCGATCACCTCGTCACCGGGGCGCCGATTTGCCACACCACGCCGGAGCAGGCGCGCATCAATCTTGAAACCACGATTGCGATTGAACGTTCGGTGGCTACGGGGCAATCCGTGCGTCTGCCGCTTGAAACGTAACAATAAATATTGTTTAAAAACAAATACTTACGACGTTTAAACTATTGCAGTTTACGCACGCACTAGTGTAGTGCTTCGTTCTGTTTGGAACTTAATCGGGAATTTGCGCGGATGACCTTTGCGAGGATGTCATGGGCCTTGGCAGTCCAGAAGAAGGGC
>JAYVQD010000380.1:0-20763 GCA_043777275.1 Nitrosomonadales bacterium | reverse complement strand
ACCAGCAGGGCAGCTTAATCCGGGTACATATGCCTTTGGCCGGAGGTGCCGTGCTCGGAGCGCTTGCAGGGGGCACCTGTTGGTGGGCCGGGCAAGGCAAGGCTAAGAAAAATGCACCGGCCACCTAACTTCAGCTGCAGCGGACGGGCTGCGAGCGCTGCGCCATCATCCCGCATCGTGGCGGCCCGCCGCTGAGCAAGACGTTATGCATCGCAGGAGCCGTAATGCCGATTGATGCCATCGAACAGATTAAAGTGCTCACCTCCGCTGACTACGTGGGCGCACTGAGACGTGTTGAGCCAACCGAAAACCAATTGGAAATGTTGCGCGTCCACTTGGCAGCCCCAGATCACACCCTTACCGTGCGCCATCTCGCACGCGCAGTTGGCTTTGCCAAATGGAATGCAGCGAATCTTCACTATGGGAAGTTTGCGGGAAAGCTTTGCAATGAGCTGAATGTCGCCCCAACAACAAACCTTTCAGTTCTTGTCGAGTTTTTCAAAGCGTCAGGTTCCGAATATGAGCTATGCCTTCGTCCGTCTGTCATCGAGGCTTTGAGGGAGCTTGGAATTGAAGGTCAAGGCACATGGTTGTTCCAGGAAGAATTGGGCATTGAAAAACTGCTTGTTGAGGGCGCAAGTTTTACTGTTCAAGTCAGCGCATTCGAGCGCAACCCTGTAGCCCGACAAAAGTGCGTCGCACACTACGGAACCAGTTGCTCCGTGTGCGGGTTTAACTTTGGTGCCACATATGGTGGTTCCGCAAATAACTATATCCACGTTCACCATTTGAAATCTCTGGCATCTATCGGCAAAGAGTACGTCATTGATCCAATCAAAGACCTACGCCCTGTTTGTGCCAACTGTCATGCGGTCATTCACTTGCGGCAGCCTCCCTACAGCATTGAGGAAGTAAAAGGCATGCTGTGTGGTGACAGCAATGCATAACCCTGCGGTCCACCGGACGCTGCGCGATAAAGCCGCGCAGCGCCGGTGACCTCCACGTTAGCCTTCAACCAACCCCGACGATCTTATGGAACTCCAAGAACACAAAAAGGCCGTAATCGAGAACAAAGAATTTCGCGGCGACGTACAGAGCGAGGACCTGTCGATGAGGGGGGTTTCTCGCGTATTCGCGGTAGGCGTGGCCTTCGTGGATGTCAGTTTCAAGCAGTGCGATTTTTCCCACTGCTATTTCCGAAACTGTCGATTCATACGATGCAATTTCACGGGTGCCAACATCAAAGAGTCAAACTTCAAGGGATCGCAATTTGAAGAATGTAATTTCCGGTACTCAACTTGGGAAAAGACACTTCTTGACGAGCACTTTCTTGACACTTGCCTTCCAAGCGAGGAGAACCTAGCGCGCGACTTAGCCAGAAGTTTGCGGGTCAACTTCTCCCAAGTTGGAAACTACGAAGCGGTCAATAAGGCAGCGTCAATTGAAGTAAGTCTCACCGGCCAACACCTTTACAACGCTGCTTACTCTCGACAGTCGTACTACCGCGCCAAGTACAAGGGATGGTCGCGCCTTGTTCATGCGATCAACCATGCGCACTGGAAAGCCCTCGACCTCCTCTGGGGGAACGGCGAAAGTATTGTCCGCGTTGCGCTCACCGGGGTTGCAGTAATTGTGATTGCGGCACTATTCATACTGCGAGACCATTCCCAGCTTCTTTTTCCTTCCGCGTTCTGGGTAGCCTTTACAAGCTTCTGGGGCATCCAGAGCGGAGTCAATCTTGCGGATACATATATGGTCGCATTGACCGTTGTAAGGTTCATCCTATTTGGTCTGTTCATGGCGATCTTGGTAAAAAGGCTGTCCCGACGATGACTCACGACCTGTACATATTTGGCTCGGCGGTCAGAGGCGAAGTGTCGTCAAGCTCAGATATTGATGTCCTTGCCGTTCCCCTCGGAACTGATCAACGTGAGTATCCAAATAATTGGAGCGTTTACTCCCCAGAAACCATTGAGTCGTACTTTCGAGCGGGGCGCCTCTTTGCATGGCATCTTCACCTTGAAGCAAAGTGCATCTATTCGTTTTCGAAAGTTCCATACCTAACCAGCCTCGGGGTGCCCGCGCCGTATTCTTCTGTCAGAGAAGACATTGATGATCTTGAAGAAATGCTTCATCAATCCCTACTGGAGATTCGGAACAAGACGAACAATCTGGTCTATGAGCTCGGGATCGCCTACACGGCCATACGTGACATCGCAATGGCAGCATCCTGGTCATTGATGGATAGGCCAAGTTTTTCGAGAGATGCGCCATACATTCTCCCCATTCCTTGTCCGATATCTATTGAGACGTACCGAGGAGCTATGCTAGCTAGACATAGCTCCACGCGCGGCAGCGAACACGAAATTGAAGCTGAGCAAATTGCTGAGGAGCTACTGGCGGCACCTCTCCGTTCTTGGGTCAAAGACATTCGGAGTGAAACATGACCAATACATTTTTTAACAAGGTCACCGCAGAGCGAAGTGTGTTGTCGGTCGTAAATTCGCGAACCACAGGAAAACAGCAACTGACGGGCCTCTCTTCCGCCGCAATAGAGTTGTGGCGCCGCAACGTTGGTACAGAAGCAACCAAAGACGTCGTGGGGCCGTTACTTACCCTCGCGGATCTTTGCCAACGCTTGTCCGATAGAAGTCACGAAACGTTTCAGCCGCTTGATCCTTCGTTTGCCACGAAGATTGACTCGCATCTATGCGCATTGAGAACTGCGGTAGCGCGATTACCATGAAGGCTAACACTTCGGGTGAGCTCAAACGTTAGCCCTCAACTTCACGCGCTCCTCCCAATGACAGTAATTCGACTCCCACAGTTTTCCAAGCCGGCATCCAAGCTCTGGAACACGATTCCGGCTGATGCGAGGCAGCGGCTGCTCGCCAATGTTTACTGCGTACATTGTCATGGCTCCGTATCCATCATCAACGTAATTGGCGGCGTGAAAGGCGGCGATCTCGTGCTCAATGGCCAATGCGGGGTATGCGGGGGTGATGTTGCGCGCCATATTGAACGAGCGTAGCCCGGAATGCGCGTCGCGTATTCAGGGCCAACTGCTCTTTGCTACCGTCTCGGACCGACTCAAATATTCCGCGTTCTCCCGCCGCTCACATTGATCGCGGCACGGTGCCACGCCCTCGCCAGTTGAACCGTTGCATCATTGGCAGTAAAGTCCTTCCACCTCACAATTACATGACCGGAGCACGCCATGGCCAACACGCTGCAATCCACAAAAAGAAACTACGTCCACAATTTTCACACCATGGAAAAAACCGCCACGCTCGGCGCGTTGTCCACCTCGCAAGGGGCGTCGTTCACCGGCGAGCGCATTTATAGCGGCTTGGTGACAAAAAAAGTCGGCACCGGCTCCAAGCCGCATTACCACCCCGATGAGACCTTCAACTACGTGCTCAAAGGCGCGATGAAGGTCAACATGGACGGGCAGGAATTCATCGTGCCGGCGGGCAGCCTGCTGCACATTCCGCCGAACATGGTGCATACATCGGTGGCGACCGAGGATGGAGACGTCACGTATCTGGTGTGGCGCGATATCGTTAGCGAAAAGGCAGGCTTGCCGTCCACGGTTGAAGCTTGATTTACCTACTGCGCCGTCGCGCCCGACGCGCGTATCACCTTGCTCCACTTTGCCAGTTCGGATTTGATGTAGTCACCGAATTCTTCGGGCGTGCCGCCGGCCGGATCGAGACCTTGTTTAAGCATTGACGCCCTCACATCGGGTGACTCCAGCGCCACGCGCACCTGCCGGTTCAAGATCGCAATAATTTCCGGCGGCACTTTCGCCGGCGCCACCAAGCCGTACCAGTTGTTGACTTCAAATCCCGGCATGCCGGCCTCGATCATGGTCGGCAGTTCCGGAACCAGCGCCGCGCGTTTCGCCGTGGTCACCGCCAGCGCACGCAGCTTGCCAGAGCGAATATGCTGCACCGACGTGCTGGCCGTGGCGAACATCAATTGAATCTGTCCCGAAATCAGATCAATCATAGCGGGCGCGCCGCCCTTGTACGGAATATGCACCAGCTTCACGCCCGCCATGCTGTTAAACAGTTCGCCCGCCAAATGCCCGGCGGTGCCGTTCTGCGGCGAGCCGTAAAGCAGTTCACCCGGTCGTTGTTTCGCGATGGCGGCCAACGCCTGCACGCTACGTGCGGGCACCGAAGGATGCACTGCCAGTATATTGGTGGCGTCCGCCGCACGCGCGATGGGCGCAAAATCGCGCACGGTGTCGAACGGCAGATTCTTGTAGAGGCCCGGGTTGATAGTCAGTGTGCCGATGGTCCCCATCAGAATGACATAACCATCCGGTATGGCGCGCGCTGCCGCTTCGGTGCCAATATTACCGCTCGCGCCTGCGCGGTTTTCCACAACAAATTGCTGTTTAAAAAGCTCAGACAATTTGATAGCCAGCATGCGCGCAGTGACATCGACGCCGCCGCCGACGGCGGCGCCCACGTAAATGCGCACCGGCTTAACCGGGTAATCCGCGCTTGATCCTGAAGCCGCATGCAGTAACAGTGGCACAAACACCAGCAGCGCTTTTAGCATTACCGCACCTCCGTCAGAACCTTTCATCCGCCCGCAAATACCGCCATTGCCCCTCGGGCAATTTGCCCAGCATCACACTGCCGATGCGCACGCGCTTCAATCCGGTCACTTTCAAACCCACCAATTCGCACATGCGCCGGATTTGCCGTTTTTTGCCTTCACGGAGTGCGAAGCGTAGTTGATCTTCATTCTGCCAGCTTACTTTGGCTGGCTTTAACGGCTTGTCGTCGAGGCTCAAGCCGAAATTGAGTTTCGCCATATTCTCTGCTGATAGCGTGCCTTCGACGCGCACCAGGTATTCTTTTTCGATGGCAGAATCCTGCCCGATCAATTGTTTGGCGATGCGACCGTCTTGCGTGAAAACAATCAGCCCCACCGAATCGATATCTAGACGCCCCGCCGGCGCCAGACCGCGCAGATGGGTGGCACTGAAACGCAGCGGCTGTTTGTCGTCCGCGAAACGATTTTCCGGTTTGATCAATTCCATCGCGGGGCGATAGCCGAGCTCCGGCAGATTCGACACGTAGCCGATGGGTTTGTTGAGCAGGATGGTGACGCTGGCTTCCTGCTTTGATTGCGCTTGACGGGCAAGGGTGATGGTCTGATTGGGGAAAGCGCGCGTGCCGAGTTCGGTCACGGGCACGCCATCCACCAGCACCCACCCTTGCTCGATGTAGCTGTCGGCTTCGCGGCGCGAGCAGATGCCTTGCTCAGACATCAGTTTGGAGACGCGGACTTTTTCCATTTAGCTTCAAAACCTTTTTTGCCACAGATTAACGCAGATGACCGCAGATTAACCCCATCCCCGTCATTCCCGCGCAGGCGGGAACGACGGTGTTGGTGTTGCAATAATATCGATAGTATCGCGTCTACGCCTTAACGCTTTTGCACATACTCAACGCCACCGCTTCCGCCACTTCAATCCCATCCACTGCCGCCGACAGAATACCCCCGGCGTAACCCGCGCCCTCGCCCGCCGGATACAGCCCGCGCGTGTTCATGCTTTCAAACGCCGCATTGCGTTTGATGCGTATCGGCGACGAGGTGCGGGTTTCCACGCCGGTGAGCAGCGCATCGTCCATGGCGAAGCCTTTGATCTGTTTGTCGAACGCGGGCAGCGCTTCGCGTATCGCCGCTATCGCGTATTCGGGGATGCAGGTGCTCAAGTCCGTCAACTTCACACCCGGCGTATATGACGGCGCAACCTCGCCCAACGCGGTCGATGCGCGGCGCGCCAAAAAATCACCGACGCGCTGCGCGGGCGCGCAGTAGTTGCTGCCACCCAATTCAAACGCACGCGATTCCCAATGGCGCTGAAACTCCACGCCTGCCAGCACATCGCCGGGATAATCGTCTGGCGTGATGCCCACGACGATGCCCGCATTCGCGTTGCGTTCGTTGCGTGAATACTGGCTCATGCCATTGGTGACCACGCGCCCCGGCTCGGAGGTCGCCGCCACCACCGTGCCGCCGGGGCACATGCAGAAGCTGTACACCGAGCGGCCGTTGCTCGCGTGATGCACCAGCTTGTAGTCGGCGGCGCCCAGCAGTTTGTGCCCGGCGTAGTGGCCGTAGCGCACGCGGTCGATCAGCGATTGCGGATGCTCGATGCGAAAGCCTATCGAAAAGGGCTTTGCTTCGAGATACACGCCGCGTTGGTGCAGCATCTCGAACGTGTCGCGCGCGCTGTGGCCTACCGCGAGCACAACGTGTTCTGTCGCGATGGTTTCTCCATCCGCCAGTACCACGCCGCGCACATGCCCATGGTCGATATCGATATCAGTCACTTTGCGCTGAAAACGAAATTCACCACCGAGCGATTCAACGGTTGCGCGCATGGCTTCCACCACGCCCACCAGCCGGAAGGTGCCGATGTGCGGCTTGCTCACGTACAAAATTTCTTCCGGCGCGCCGGCCTTGACGAATTCGGTCAACACTTTGCGGCCCAGATAGCGCGGGTCTTTGATCTGGCTGTAGAGCTTGCCGTCGGAAAACGTGCCCGCGCCGCCTTCGCCGAACTGCACATTCGATTCCGGGTTCAATACCGATTTGCGCCACAGGCCCCAGGTGTCCTGCGTACGCTCGCGCACAATTTTTCCGCGTTCGAGAATGATCGGGCGCAATCCCATCTGTGCCAGCAACAAGCCTGCGAACAAGCCGCACGGGCCAGCGCCGATCACCACCGGGCGCGCCGTCAGACGCTCCGGTGCGCGCGCCACAAATCGATAGCCGGTATCAGGTGATTTACTTAAATATTTGTTTTTATTATGTTTTTTTAAAAACGCTGATTCATCCGCCACGGCGCAAACGTTGATATCCAGCGTGTAAATCAAATGAATCGCCGAACGTTTGCGCGCATCGACCGCGCGGCGGTAAACGGTGAAACGCAGCAGATCATTATCAGCAATGCCCAACCGCTCAACAATCGCAGCGCGCAATTGATCGTCGGTATGGTCAAGCGGGAGTTTTATTTCGGTGAGTCGCAGCATGGTGGCGCGTACTTTACTTCATTCCTGCTGGAGTAGAATGTTTACTCCCTCTGTCACACGAGAAAAATCATGGATCAAGGTCCCGTCAAACTTGCCCACAACGTCACCCGCCTTGGCCATCTGGATTTGCAGGGCGCGGGCCAAGTCACGGTGCAAGGCAACTACGCCTACATCGGCCACATCACCAACAAGGCACAGCTCGCCACCAGCATTCTGGATATTGCCGACCCGAAAAACCCGAAGGTGCTGTGCCAGATGCCGGTGGGCGACGCGGTGTCGCACAGCCACAAGGCGCGCGTGGCGGGCGACATCATGATTACCAATATGGAGCAGAACATGACACCCATCGGGCGCAAAGCCGATGAGCTGCCCAAGCTGCGCGCGCGCCTGAATGCCGAACTCGGACGCGACGCTACCGATGAGGAGCTTGCCGCCAAGCTCGGCGTCGCCGCTGCGGATATTCCTGAAGTGGATGCGCTCGCCAAGCGGCCCTACAACGAGGGTGGCTTCAAGGTGTGGGACATTTCCGACAAGTCAAAACCCAAGCTCATCACCCATCACCGCACGCACGGGCGCGGCGTGCATCGCTTCGACATGGATGAAAACTACGCCTACATCTCGACCGAGATGCCGGGCTACATCGGCAACATTCTCGTCATCTATGACTTGAAAAACCCGGCCAGGCCCGAAGAAGTGTCGCGCTGGCACATTCCAGGGCAACACATCGCGGGCGGCGAAAAGCCCACCTGGCCGGGGCGCCAGCACCGTTTGCATCACACGGTGCGCGTGGGCAACACACTCTACGCGGGCTGCTGGCACGGCGGCGTATACATGGTTGATGTCACGGATATCCGCAAGCCCACCACACTCGGCGGCTATAACTACCATCCGCCGTTCCCCGAGCCGTCGCACACCTTCATGGGGCTGACGCGCAAAATCAACGGTCGCGATATCGCCATCGCCATCGACGAAGAAGATCACGCGCACACCGCCGAAGAAATGGCCAAGCGCCGCGGCCGCCCGCACGGCGCGTTATGGACATTCGACATCACCGACCCGGCTGACATCAAGCCGCTGGCGATTTTTGAAGTGAGCGAACTCGAATCGCCGTGGAGCCGCACCGCACCGGGCCGCTTCGGCGCGCATCAGTTTCAGGAGAACTGGAAAGGCGGCGACACGCTGGCCTACTGCGCGTGGTTCGCGGGCGGCATGCGCATCGTTGACGTGGCCGACCCTTCTGCGCCGGAAGAAGTCGGCTGGTACATTCCCGAGCCGTGCGGCGGCAAGTTATGCCCGCAAACCAATGATATCGATGTCGATGAGCGCAGATTGATTTACGTCATGGATCGTTATTGCGGGCTGGATATTGTGGAGTTCAAGCGGTAGCGGGCAAGCCGTGCGCGCGGGCCTTGCGATGGCGTGCCTGTGCGTGACCGCGTGCGCACACGCACAGCAGAAACCGGGCGGCTTTCCAACCAAGCCCATTCGCGTCATCGTCACCATTTCGGCGGGCGGCGGCCCCGATGTGGTGGTGCGCATGGTGTCGCAGATCGTCAATGAAAAACTCAGCCAGCCCTTCGTGGTGGACAACCGCCCCGGTGGTGGCACCGTGCTGGCGACGGATCTGGTGGCGCACGCCGCGCCTGACGGCTACACGCTGCTCGCCAGCACCGACACGCTGCTGCTGGTGGGCGCTATGAAGCGCGTCAATTACGACGTGCGCAAGGCGTTTGAACCCGTGGTGCAAATGACCGCGCAGTGGTACGTGATGGTGGTCAACCCGTCGCTGCCGATCAAATCGGTCAAGGAGTTGATCGCCTACGCCAAAGCGCGGCCCGATGCCTTGAGCTACGGCTCGCAGGGCGTGGGCACCACCGGGCACTTGAGCATGGAGCGATTCAAAACCATCACCGGCGCCGGCATGGTGCATGTGCCGTACAAGGGCGCGGCGCCTGCGCTGCTCGATATCATCGGTGGGCAAATACACACCATGTTCAGCAGCGCGGTGTCAGCATTGCCGCATATCGGCAGCGGCAAGCTGCGCGGCATCGCCGTCACCAGCCCCAAACGCCTGTCCTTTTTGCCGGAGATGCCGACGGTGGCCGAATCCGGCGCGCCGGATTTCAGAGCATCCAACGCCTACAACCTGGTCGCGCCCGCAGGCACGCCGCGCGCCATCGTGCAGGCGTTGAACCTCGCGATCAGCAGTGGCCTCAATACGCCCGCGATGATAAAACGCCTCACCGCCGACGGCGCCGAACCCGTGCCGCCCGCCACGCCGGAGGAATTCAAGGCAATGATGGCGCGCGAATATGCGCAGGTTGAGAAGCAGGTGAAGGGAATGAGTCTGAAGGATATGTGATACACGGCCCGTAGGATGGGTTACGGCCATTGGCCAGTACCCATCCTACGGAAACTACGATTTTGCAGCCTGCGGATAATCCGCCATGTATTCCGCGATGATGTCATCCATCGACTGCGGGCCACTCCATCCGAGATCGCGCGCACGCGCCGTATCAAAACGCCACGGCCAGCCGCCGACGATGGTTGAAATCGCGTCGTCTATTTGCACGCGCACGCGGGCGGCAACGGGTGCGCCCGCGCGATGTTCCAGCGCGGCGATCATATCGGCGACACGCACCGAAAGGCCCGGCAGATTACACGCGATGCGGCTGCCCCACTTCTGTTGCGGCGTTTCATAAGCCGCGATCAATCCTGCCACCGCGAATCGCGGCGAGGTAATCCACACGCCGGTTTGCGGATCCACCGGACATATCGCCTCCACACCCGCGAGCGGCTCACGAATAATGCCGCTCATAAAACCCGACGCGGCCTTGTTGGGTTTGCCGGGCCGCACCGTTACCGTGGGCAAACGCACGCTGCGGCCGTCGATGTAACCCTTGCGCGTGTAATCGGCAATCAATTGTTCGCAGATGAATTTTTGCGTGCCGTAGGAGTTTTGCGGCATCGGCAAGGTGTGGTCGGCAATCACTTCGGGCCCACCGTACATAGGACCACCGTACACCGCCAGCGAACTGGAGAACACCAGTTTCGGCCGTTGCGGTAGTGTCCGGCACGCATCCAGCAGCGCGCGCGTGGTATCGAGATTCGCGCGCAAGCCCACATCGATGTCGGCTTCGCATTCACCGCTCACCGCCGCCGCGAGGTGAAACACGCCGTCCACACCGTTCATCACACCTTCCGCGAGCAAACGCGCAAGATCGCCGGTGACGCTGCGCACCCGCGCATCCGCCAACAGTGCGGCGTCGTGCAGTGGCGCAATGTCAACTAGCAACAATTCTGCAAGTATTTGTATTTGTTGAGTTTTTAGTAACTCGTGCGCGAGCCGCTGACCGAGAAATCCTGCGCCGCCGGTGATTAAAATTTTCATCACGCAGCCTGCTATCAATCAATGCCGGTAGCGGAAAAAATTTTCTTCGCGGCAATCGATGTGAGTTCGCGCACCAGCGTGGCGGCCGCATCGGGCATCGCACTCGCCGCTGTCGCCGCCGCGTAGTACGTCGAAACATTTTGAATCGCATCCGGCAACGGCGCCACCAGTTTGACCGCGCACCCCTTGTCGATCATCACCATGATCTCGGAAATCTGTCCCATGCCGATTGCGTCCCGCCCGCGCTCCGCCACCGTGGTGATAATCGCGGCGCCACTATTCACCACCACAACCCGCTCGCCGAGTTGCGCCTTGAGTCCCAATTTTTCAAGCAGCGCCGCGATATACACGCCGCTCGAAGCATCGTTATGCACCACCGCGCTGGCGGCCAGCAACGCGCGTTTGAACGCTTCGGTATCCGACACATCAATAGCGGCCGCATCCTGATGCACCACCACGCCCACGCGCGAGCGGCCGAGCAGCGCGCGCGTGGCGGGAACAATTTTTCCGGCAGCGGCAAACTCATCCATCGCCCCCGCCGTGGCCACCAGCACATCGGCGGCCTCGCCCGCCGCGATGCGCTGACGCATTTTCGGCACTTGGGTGAATTCGACCTCCACCTTGCAACCCGCTGCCTGTTCGTACGCGGCGGCAATTTGCGCCACACCGCGCTTCACCGCGCCCGCCGACAATAGCTTGAGTGACATGAATTATCCCTGGTTCAGTCGATGCCGGTCGAAGCCAACAACTTGCGGCCCGCGTCCGACGCCAATGCACGCACAAACGCCGCTGCGACGTCTTGCGCGCCGCTCGCCGTTGCCACCGCCGCTTCGTATGACGTCTCGCTCTGTATCGCCTCCGGCAGTGCAGCGGCCAGCACAATCGCCACGCCTTTGTCCGCCAGCTCGCTGATCTCCGCCAGTTGGCCCACGCCCAGCGCGTTGCGCGTAGACGCGGCCACATGATCCATCACTTTAACGGTATCACCGAGTTGCAGCACTTTGGTTTTCGTCGCTTCACCGATGCCGAGCTTGCCCAGCAGTTCAACCACGTAGTTGCCGCTGTTGGCGACGTTGCACACAATCTCGTCGGCGTTCAACATCGCCTGCTTGAACGCATCCACGGTGGACATATCGGGAAGTGCCGCGCCCTGCTTCACCACCATGCCGATGCGTGAGCGCCCGAGCAGGCCGCGCGCGCCCGCCACGGTTTTGCCGGCCTTTTCAAAATCATTCATGGTGCCGCGCGGCACCACGGCGATGTCCACCGCCTCGCCCGCGAGGATGCGATCCTTCACGCCCGGCGCACCGGCGAATTCGACCGTGATTTTATGCCCCGAGGTTTTCTCGAATTCCGCCGCCACCAGCGTTACACCACGCTTTACCGGCCCTGCGCCCACTACGTTGAGTGTGGTCACGATAGCCCTCCCTCGCGCCCGACCGGTAACAAGCTTGGCGCAAAACAATGCAAGCATTGCAAGCATTTGTTTCTATTCAACTTTACTCCACGCATGATAGGTGCTCCTGGGTTAATCTTGATTGGGATCGCAGGGACGATATGCTATTCTCAGCGCCAATCGCAAGCGCTGAATCAACACACACAGCGCCCCACAGCGGCGATGCGTCACCAGGCTTCACGATACGTGATTATCACATCAACCTTCCCGATTTTCCGGAGTATTCAACATGACAACCCCTAAATCACCCACGCGTATCAAAGGCGTGCTCGCCCCGGTATGCACGCCGTTCAAAGCGGATTACAGCCCCGACCACAATCGCTTCGTCGCGCAATGCAACTGGATGCTCGGCCAGGGCTCCGGCCTCGCGGTGTTCGGCACCAACAGCGAAGCAAATTCACTTTCGATCAATGAACGCATGGCGCTGCTCGACTCACTGCTCGCCGCGGGATTAGACCCCGCGCGCATGATGCCCGGCACCGGCTGCAGCGCCTTCACCGACACCGTGCGCCTGACCGAACACGCCGTCAAAGCCGGTTGCGCCGGGGTGCTGATGCTGCCGCCGTTTTACTACAAAGATGTCACCGAAGAAGGTTTGTTCCGCAACTTCTCCGAAGTGATCGAGCGTGTCGGCGACGCGCGGCTGCAAATTTATCTGTATCACATTCCGCCGGTCGCGGTGGTGGCGATTACGCCCAAGCTGGTTGAGCGCCTGATGAAGCGCTACCCCAAAGCCATCGCCGGCATGAAAGATAGTTCGGGCGACTGGAACAACACCAAAGTGTTCCTCGATGCGTTTTCGAAACAGGGCTTTGATGTGTTTGTCGGCAGCGAATCCTTTCTGCTCGCGAACATGCGTAACCACGGCGCAGGCTGCATCTCCGCCACTGCCAACGTCAACCCGGCAGCCATCGACAAACTGTATCGCGAATGGCAAAACGCCGACGCCGACGCGCAGCAGGCCGCGCTCGACGTGGTGCGCAAAACCACCGGACAATACGTCATGATTCCCGCGCTGAAAGCGGTGATCGCGCACTATGCGAAAGACCCGGAGTGGGCGACGGTGCGTCCGCCGCTGGTGGAACTGACCGCGACGCAGGCGCAGACCGTCGTGGATGGCCTGCTGAAGATCGGCTTCGACATGCCGGGTTTGGCAAAGGCAGGCGCGGTTACGGCATAAACTGGAATCCACACTTCTGTTTTTAATCAAATAAAAAAGCGCGCGAGGGCGCGCTTTTTTTGCGGAATGAATCGTTATCGAATAGCAGCATCCAACTGCCTGCGATAGAGCGGCAGCAGCGCCTTCAGCGCTTCGCGGTGTCACCCTGTATCAGCAGATTGCCCGCCGCCGCATCGCCTTGCGTGCTGACGTGATCGAGCAGCCGGTACGGCGCCGCATCCGCAATGCGCATTGGCCCGTTGCGGTTCAGCAAGTCTAGCGTGAGCATCGAACGCCGCTCTCAGGCAAAAACAATCGTTACCCTGCCGCTCGCACGCCGCTGCGGGGCTTCCTTGATGACGATCTGCACGTCGCGCCCAAGACTGGTGAGGCAATCAATCAGCTTGCGCTCGGAGAACCCGCGAAACTCCCCGCGCAACATGGCGGATATTTTAGGCTGAGTCAGCCCGAGCAGCTTTGCCGCTTCAACTTGCGTCAGCCCCCGGCGCTTGATCAACTCGGCGATCTTGGAAACGAGCTGCGCCTTGGCCTGCATTTCGTCGACGTCGGAGTAGCCGAGATCGGCGTAAGCATTGCCCGCACTCGCATAAACTGATCGTGGCTTCATACCCAATTCTCCACGGTCAATGCGCTAACGCGGCGAAAATGCTTTTCGTTATTGGTAACCAGTACTGCCGACACGCTGCGCGCATGGGCGGCAATCATGATATCCATATTGCCAATGGGCGTTCCGCCCGTTTCCAACTTGACGCGGATATCGGCATAGTGCTCGGCGGCCGCACTATCCCAATCCAGCACGGTCAATCGCCGCACGAAATCTTCGACGGCGGGGCGAATTGTCCGGGTCGAAGCGGCGGATTTCACGCCATACAAGAGTTCCGCATGTGTGATAACCGATATACACACCTGACTGCTATCCAGTTTGCCGAAACGAACGCGGACGGATTCAGGGCGATTGCGGATGATGTAGCTGCTGGTGTCCGTATCCAGCATGTAGCGCTTCATTTAAACAACTTTCGTTTCTGGGGTGGCGTGTCTTTCCTGTTCGACATGAAGTCTGCGGGCACCCGGTGTGCGGCGGCAAAGAAATCGTCCCATGAAGCCGGCTTGGCCGACAGGATTACGCGGTCGGCTTCTTTGGTGATGAATACCTCATCACCCTGAAAGCGGTACTTCGCGGGCAGACGCACGGCCTGACTGCGACCGTTTTTAAATAACTTGGCGGTTTGGGGTCTATCCATGATTGTATGCTCCTGGTGCGTTGTGCCTTATTTTAGCATATATCATGGTATATATCATTCGCACTGGGCTAGCGCAGCAACCCCGCCTCACGCATGTACTTGAGCACCCCCGGATGGATCAACTCCCGGCTGGGCGCCGCCGTCAGCGTATTCGCCAGTGTGGATTCCGCCGCCTGAGCAAGCTTTTGCGCAAACGCGCCTTCGCTCTGGTGCAGCGCGCGCGCGAGTTTGTAGGCCACTTCATCCGGCAGCGACGCGCGCGCCAGCACGAACGGCCATGAGCCAACGGAATTCACGGGTGCGGTTTGCCCCGGATAACTGTTCGCCGCCATGCTCGCCGCTTTCAAAAACGAATGTTTCGCCATGATGCGTTTATTTTCTTCGTCACTCGGACCGATAAAGCGCGCGCCCGCCGCGCCTTTGGCGATTTCCGCAAACGGCGGCCAGCCGAGACCACCGCCCCACATCGCCGCCGCGCGGCCATCGAGCACCATCGGCGGGCCTTCGCCGGCGCTCTTTAACAATATCGGATCGAAATCCTTGTTCATGTCGAGGCCCATGCCGTCCATCACGTAGCGCGCGAGCACGATAAAGCCCGAGGTGCCCGCACCCCACACGATGGGTTTGCCTTTGAGATCGGCAATGGTTTTGTAAGGGCTGTCGGCGCGCACGATGAACATGCCCGCCTGTGAATAGGTGGCGTTGATGATGCGTATGTTTTTGGCGGGCGGGCCGCTGATGCCTTTGATCGCTTCGTAAGTGACTTCGCCGGTGACCAGACCCAAATCGAGTTTGTCCTGTTCCAGTGACACGATGTTTTCGGTGCTGCCTTTGGTGTTGATGGGTTCGATGCCGAGCGTGGCGTCGGCGGCGTTCAACACCTCGGCATAAGGCCAGCCGTAGGCCGGAAAGCCGCCGCCGGGGGTGGCGGTGCCGAAGACTAATCTGGATTTTTCCTGTGCCATGAGTGTTGCTCCTCTGCTCAATAAAAGCATTGCCGATGCAGTCAGTATGTTTCGTCGGGTGTTCATGAGACTTGATCTGGGTATTTAATTTATTGTTTAAAAAAAATACTTACAACAATGCACCGCGTGCCGCTATCGGCCACAGCGCTTCCACCACGCCTTTGCGCACACACACAAAATGATCGTACAGATTCACCGTTGGATCGCAATGGCCCGGCACGATTTTTAGTTTGTGGCCCAGCGGCAGCGTCGTGCCCGCGGATAATTTCAGCACGCCGTGTTCGTCCGATGCCTTGATGTATTCCGCACCCGGCGTGTCGAACACGCGCGGCATACCTGAATCCACACTCGATGCTTTCAGACCCGCATCGACAATCACGCGATCCGGCGCCGGGCAACTCATCACCGTGGTCCACACAAACAAGCTGTGCTCAAAACGCGGGATGCCGCTTTCCGTCCAGTCATTATTCGCGTAATCGACGTCCATGAAAATGTACGATCCCGTTTGCAACTCGTGATACACGCTGCTCGCGGCCTCGAACAGATAGGTGCCGGTGCCTGCCCCCGTCACGCGCTCGCACGGAATACCCGCTTGCGCCAGCAGCGCAGTGGTGCGTTTGACTTTTTCGCACGCCGCCTCGATCGCCGCGCGGCGATCTTCAGTCTTGCGCATATGCTGCGCGCCGCCCTGATACGCCTGCAAGCCCGCGAAACGCAGATTTTTACATTGGTGAATCTGCTGTGCCAGTTTGAACGCGGGCTCGCCCGGCTCGATGCCGCAGCGGTTGGCGCCGACATTGACCTCGACCAGCACATCGAGCGTGACGCCGGCCTCGCGCGCGGCGGCGTCGAGCGCGGTAACGTTATCGGGGTGATCCGCGCACACCGATATCTTTGCCCGTTTTGAAAGTGCCGCGAGGCGTTTTAGTTTCGCGGCACCCACCACTTCATTGGCGATCAACACGTCGCTAACGCCGCCATCGACCATCGCCTCGGCCTCACTCACCTTTTGACAGCACACGCCCACCGCGCCCAGCGCCATCTGGCGCAGCGCGATTTCAGGGCACTTGTGGCTTTTGGCGTGCGGACGCACCTTAATTTTGTGCGCGGTGCTGCGGCCTGCCAGCGAATCATTCAACAGCTTGAGATTGTGCTCGAAAGCATCCAGATCAAGAATCAGCGCGGGCGTATCGACATCGGCGAGCGGCATGCCGATGTGGGCGGGGGTGTAGTAGGGCATCTGTTGAGCGCCGGGAGTTGAGAGTTTGGAGTTGCGAGCTTAGTGACCCTGCGCCGGGGCGTCAACAAAGCAGCGTTCAAGCATCGTGACAGCGGCGGCAATCGGCGCTACGATGCCACACAAACGATAACAGCAGCCCCGAGGAAACCATGCGTCCGTTGTGCTACCTGCCCGGTTTGTTATTGACCTGCGCCGCGTCTGCGGGGCACGCGCAAAGCGGCCCCGCAAAGCCCGCGTGGAAGCCCTCGAAAACCATCGAGATCATTGTGCAATCGGCGGCCGGTGGCTCGTCGGATCGCAGCGCGCGCGTCACTCAAAAAATTTTGCAGGGCCTGCCCGGCTTCCCCGCCGTCAGCGTCAACAACAAACCCGGCGCGGGCGGCATGATGGCGTGGCATTCGCTGAATCAGCACGTGGGCGACGCGCACTTTATCGCCACGCTATCAACGACCGTGCTCACCAATCACCTGCTGGGTTTGAGTCCGCTCAGCTACCGCCACTTCACGCCGCTCGCCATTTTGCTGCGCGAGTACCCGGTGTTTGTCACGCGCATCGATTCGCCGATCACCAGCGCGCGCGATCTGGTGGAGCGTCTGCGCAAAGACCCGTCGTCGGTGAGCTTTGCCTATGCCACGGCGCGCGGCAATCACAACCACGTGATGATCGGCCTGCTCGTCAAAGCGGCAGGCGGCGATCCGCGCAAGGCGAAGGCGATTGTGTATAACGCCGGCGGCGAGGCCACCACCGCCGCGCTCGGCGGCCATGTCGATGTGGGCGTAGTCGCGCCCGCGAACGTGTTACCGCTGCTCGCCGCCGGAAAAATTCGCGTCATCGGGATCGCCGCACCCGAGCGTCAGGGCGGCGCGTTCGCCAACGCACCCACCTTGCGCGAGCAAGGCGTGAACGCGGTTTACTTCAGCTGGCGCGGCTTTATGGGCCCGAAAGGCATGTCGCCCGCACAGACCGCTTTTTGGGATCAGGCATTCGCGCAGATGGTCAAAGCCCCTGAATGGAAACAGGATGTCGAACGCAACGCGTGGGCGCAAGATTACATGACCAGCAAGCAAACCCTGCGGCATCTGGAAAGCGAAACCGATGTGTTGCAAAAGTTACTATTGGAATTGGGCGTATTCGCGCGTGGAACCTCCATTTAACGACAGGAAAATTTATGTTTAAAAACAAATACTTACATAATATTTCTCTTTTGACGGTGGCGCTCGTTGCAGGGGTGCTTGCACCCGCCGCGCAGGCGCAAGGCTGGAAGCCCAGCAAAACCGTCGAACTCGTGGTCGGCTCCGCGCCCGGCGGTTCGCCCGACGTGATGGCGCGCGTGGTGCAGAATATTTTTCAGAGTACCGGGCTGGTGCCGAGTTCTGCCGTGGTCAACAAACCCGGCGCGGCCAACACCATCGGCTGGGCGTATCTGAATCAGCATCGCGGCGACGCGCATTACATCGCCACCATTTCACCCGCGCTGATCGGCAACAAACTGATGGGCACCTCGCCGCTCACCTACACCCATTTCACGCCGCTCAACATTATTGCGCGCGAGTTTGTAGTGATTTCAGTGAAGGCCGATTCGCCGATCAAAACACTCGCCGATCTCACCGCGCGCCTGAAAAAAGATTCGCAGTCGCTGAGTTTTGCCTTTGCCACCGCGCGCGGCAATCACAATCACATCGTGATGAGCATGTATTTAAAATCCATCGGCCTTGATCCGGCGAAAGTCAAAACCGTGGTCTATCCCGGCGGCGGCCCGGCGCTGACCGCGATGCTCGGCGGACACATTGATGTTTATGTGTCATCGCCGCGCAGCATGTTCCCGCTGCAAAAAGAAGGCCGCGCGCGCATCCTCGGCATCTCCGCCGCCACGCGGCAAACCGGCGCGCTCGCCGAAGTGCCCACGTTAAAAGAGCAAGGCAGCAACGCCGTGTTCTACACCTGGCGCGGCTTCATGGGGCCGAAGGATATGAAGCCCGCCGAAATCGCCTATTGGGACGCCACGTTTGAAAAACTCGCGAAAACGCCCGAATGGCGCAAAGAAACCGAGCAGCAGTTCTGGGATCCCAGCTATTTGTTGAGCGCGGCGTTCATGAAGCAGCTTGAGATTGAGGAAGTGCAGACGCGCGCGATATTGACGGATTTGGGATTGATAGCGGCGGGGCGGTAATCCGTAGGGCGGAAAAGCGTAGCGCCTTCCGCCAGATGGGTCATTCATCGCCTCTACATTCGGCGGAAAGCGCTACGCTTTTCCGCCCTACAAGAACTTACCGAGGATGAACATGACCGACCTACCTTACCTCACCATCGCTGAAACCGCGGACTTGATCCGCAGCAAAAAGTTATCACCGGTGGAGTTAACCGAAGCGTTGCTCACACGCATCACCGCGTATCAACCGCAGTTATCGGCCTTCATCACCGTTACCGGCGACCTTGCGCGCGCACAGGCAAAGCAGGCCGAACAGGATATCGCGCAAGGCAACTATCGCGGCCCGCTGCACGGCATACCGTTTGCACTGAAAGATATCTACAACACGGCGGGCATCCTCACCTCCGGCGGCTCAAAGGTTTGCATCGACAACATTCCCGCCAGCAACGCCACCACCACGCAAAAGCTGCTCGATGCCGGCGCGATACTGCTGGGCAAACTGCAAACCCATGAATTCGCGCACGGCGGGCCGTCGTTTGATCTGCCGTGGCCGCCCGCGCGCAATCCGTGGAACCTTGCGCATTTTTCCGGCGGCTCGTCGAGCGGCTCCGGCGCCGCGCTGGCAGCGGGGTTGACGCCCGCGGCACTCGGCTCCGACACCGGCGGCTCCATACGCGGCCCGGCGTCGCACTGCGGCATCACCGGGCTGATGCCCACCTACGGGCTGGTGAGCCGCGCCGGGGTGATTCCGAATTCATTCACCTTCGATCACTGCGGGCCGATGGCGCGCACGGCGGAGGATTGCGCGATTCTGTTGCAAGCGCTCGCGGGTTATGACGCGAAAGACGCCGGCAGCACCGAGCAGGCGATTCCCGACTACCGCGCCGCATTAAAGTCATTCAGCGCCAAGGGTCTGAAAATCGGCGTGCTGCGCCACTACTGGGAAGAAGACCTGCCCGCCCACGACGACCTGCGCGCCGCGATGGAAGAAGCCATCAAAACCTTCAGGCAACTGGGCGCAACGCTCGAAGACTGCCGCGCGCGACCGATGATGGACGGCCTGGATGTCAAAGTCATCATCGCCGAAAGCGAAATGTTCGCCATTCAGCAAAAGGATTTGCTGGCACGCCCCGGCGATTATGGCCGCGATTTTCTGGGCCGCGCATTGCCGGCGTGCCTGTTTCAGGCGGGCGATTACGTGCAGGCGCTGCGCGAACACCGGCGCTACATCGCCGACATGCAACCGCTATTGAAAAAATACGACATCCTGCTCACTGCAGGCTTCGGCCCCGCGCCGCGCTTCGAGGATTACCGCGTCACCAATTTCTGGCGCAAGTCGAATGCCTTCACGCCATCAAACGCCGCGCGCACCCCGGCGCTGGTGCTGTGCGGCGGCTTGTCGAAAGCAGGATTACCGCTGGGCCTGCAACTCATCACGCGACCGTTCAACGATGCGCAGGTGCTCGCCGTCGGACACGCTTATCAGCAGGCCACCGATTGGCACATGCGCCGTCCGCCGTTGCAGCCCGATGCGAAAGCGCCCGTGGTGGATATCAGCGTGTTTGAACCCAAGCCCGATGTCGATGCCAAAACACGCGGCATCGTCGAAACCCTGGCGCAACGCGCCGGCTTGAAATTGAATGAGCGGCAAATGGCGATGCTGCTGGAAAATGCACCGGCCGCATTAGAAATGGCGAACCGCATCCGCAAACCGCGTGACCGCATGGACGAGCCTTCGTCTACGTTCCGGTTTGGGAAATAGGATGAATCGAAAACTGTAGGTTGGCGGTGAGCGTAGCGAACCCCAACGTTCGCGCGTGATGCACCACTGGTGTTGGGCTTGTCAGCCCAACCTACCGGGCTGGAAAAGTAGGCGCAGTCCCGGCGGTCTTTGCGTCGCAAACAACTACGCCCGCAATGGCGGGCGGGCGTGGGTGGGTAATTCATTTCTTTAGCTGCTAAAGAAGACGGGGAATGCTATTTAGCTAGACCTGAACATCCCGCTAGAAATTTCAAGCAGTTTTTGAACGATCCTCGTATGTTCTGCCGCTCTTCACGAGCGCCCAGATAACGCGGATCA
>JAYVQD010000379.1:0-5368 GCA_043777275.1 Nitrosomonadales bacterium | reverse complement strand
GTCTGAATACGCTTGAGGTGCGCACGCGCGCGCGGCGTTTGCACCGTGAAACCGGCGGGCTGAATCTGATCGTGGTGGATTACCTGCAACTGATGAGCGGCTCGTCATCGGGGCGCGAAGAAAATCGCGCGACCGAAGTGGCAGAAATCTCGCGCGGCCTCAAGAGCCTCGCCAAAGAACTGAAAGTGCCGGTGATTGCGTTGTCGCAGTTAAATCGCAGCGTCGAATCACGCGTGGATAAGCGGCCGATGATGTCGGACTTGCGCGAATCCGGCGCCATCGAGCAGGACGCCGACTTGATCATGTTCATCTACCGCGACGAGGTGTATAACCCGACCAACGAAGCCAGCAAAGGCAAGGCGGAGATTATCATCGCCAAACAGCGTAACGGCCCCACCGGGCCGGTGACGCTGACTTTCATCGGGCGTCACACGCGCTTTGAAAGCTATGCGGGCGGCGATCAATACTGATCTGCCGCGCAAAATCACCTGGGCAATCGACGTACTAAAGCACCGCCCCCGCGTGATCCGCGAGCCGCGAACGTTCTCCGCGTGTCAGGGTGATATGCCCGCTGTGCAGCCAGCCTTTCATGCGATCCACCACGTAGGTGATGCCTGAACTGCCTTCGGTGAGATAGGGCGTGTCGATCTGCGAGATATTGCCGAGGCACACCACCTTGGTGCCGGGGCCGGCGCGTGTAATCAGCGTTTTCATCTGCTTGGGCGTGAGGTTTTGCGCCTCGTCGATCACCAGATACTTGTTCAAAAAAGTTCTGCCACGCATGAAATTAAGCGACTTTACCTTGATGCGTGAACGAATCAGGTCACGTGTCGCGGCGCGGCCCCATTCGCCGGCGGAATCGTCGGTCTTGTTGAGCACGTCGAGATTGTCTTCGAGCGCACCCATCCACGGATTCATTTTTTCTTCTTCGGTTCCGGGCAGAAAGCCGATGTCTTCGCCCACCGGCACGGTGACGCGCGTCATGATGATCTCGGTATAGAGTTTGGATTCGAGCGTTTGCATCAGCCCCGCAGCCAGCGTCAACAGTGTTTTGCCGGTGCCTGCCTGCCCCAGCAGCGTGACGAAATCGATGTCGGGATTCATCAGCAAATTCAACGCGAAATTCTGTTCGCGGTTGCGCGCGGCGATGCCCCATACATTGTTGCGGGCGTGGCTGAAATCCTTGAGCGTTTGCAAAATCGCGGTTTTGCCGCTGACTTCGGTGACTTTGGCCTGAAACGGTTTGTCACTGTCCTTTTCGTCGAGGTAGACCATCTCGTTGACGATCAGGCTGCCGCACAGCGGCCCCTGCACACGGTAGAACGTGTGACCGGATTGCTGCCACGACTCCATGTTCTTGCCGTGCGACTCCCAGAATCCTTTGGGCAGCGCGCGCGTGCCGGTATAAAGTAGATCGGTGTCTTCCAGTACCTTGTCGTTGAAGTAATCTTCGGCGGAGAATCCGAGCGCATGCGCCTTGATGCGCATGTTGATGTCTTTGGATACCAGTATCACCTGGCGCTTGGAGTACCGTTCCTGCAAGTGCTTGACCACGCCGATGATCTGATTATCGGCTTTGCCGCCGGGCAGACGCGCAGGCAATTCGCCGTCAATGGCTTCGGTTTGCAAAAATAAGCGACCGTTAGCGTTTTTGTCGCCGTGCGCCGATAACAGAATGCCTTCCGATATATCCGTCGAGGCATGGCTGAGCAACTCGTCCAGATAGCGGCTGGCTTGACGCGCATTGCGCGAAACCTCAGACATGCCTTTTTTATTATCGTCGAGCTCTTCAAGCGTCGCCATCGGGATGAACAGATCATGTTCCTCGAAGCGAAACAGGCTGGTGGGGTCATGCATCAAGACATTGGTGTCGAGCACGAACAACTTGGGCGGTTTGCCGGGCGTGTGCAGCCGCGTTACGTTAGCGGACGAGTGGCCAGAAGCGGATGACGCGGGTTTGCGCTGGATCATGAGATTCCTGACAGTGAATGGTCTGGGAAAAATAGTCACAAGTATTTGTTTTCAAATAGTTTTTATGAATTCGAGTACCTCCTGTGGATGCCCCGGGACCTTCACACCGCGCCATTCGCGACGCACCGCGCCTTTGGCATCAATCACAAACGTGCTGCGCTCGATGCCACGAACTTTTTTACCGTACATGTTTTTCATTTTGATGACGTCAAACGCTTTGCACGCGAATTCGTCCGCGTCGGAGAGCAGCTCAAACGGAAAACTCATCTTGGCTTTGAAGTTTTCGTGCGACTTGAGACTGTCGCGCGACACGCCAAAGACCGCGCAGCCGAGCGCCACAAACCGTGGGTGCAGGTCGCGGAACTGGATGCCCTCGTTGGTGCAACCGGGCGTATTGTCTTTGGGGTAGAAGTACAAAACATACGGGTGGCCGATGTTCTGCGTGCGGAAGGTTTTTCCGCTGGTGGCGGGCAATTCAAATTCAGGGACGGGCTGGTCAGTCATTCTGGCTGCGGCACGTCCCACTTAACCGTGCCGCGTGGTTGCAATGGCTTAATGTTGATCCAACTGCGCTGGCCGTGCAAGTGTGTCGTGTGTCGCGTTGCTACTGCGCTGTAATCAAAGGGAAACTTCTTTCAGGGTGTCGCGCGCCAGCGTGGCAAAAGTGGATTCATCGGCGGTGGTCAAATGCAGCCTCAACGCGCGATCGAGCGACGGATAATGCTTGACAATGGCGCGCGTGTAGCTGGGATCATAATGGCGCACCAGTAATTCTTCGGTTAATGCATCCCACGCCCCTGCGTGCGCCATGGCGGTCCAGCGTTGAATAATGTCGCGTCCATGCAAGTTAATCAGGCATTCGAGTTGCGTGATCAATGTCGCCGCGTCGCCGAGAAAATGCGCGTACTCCTCTTTGAGCAGCGTCACGCGCGTGGGCACTTCGGCTTCAAGCACCATGGTTTCGCTGCCCCACATCGCGGCGATCAACGCATCGGGCACGCGCAGCATGCCGATTTTTTTGCTTTCCGCTTCGACGTACACCGGGCGCAACGGATCAAAGCCGCGCAGCGCGTGCCACACGCGGCTTTCAAACAGTTTTTGCGGCGGCTGCGGCGCGCCGGGCAGATTGCCCAGCACCGAACCGCGATGCGCGGCCAGCGCTTCCAGATCGAGCACCTGCGCGCCTGCTGCATCGAGCGCACGCAGAAAGCGGCTTTTGCCAGTGCCCGTCATGCCGCACACCACGCGCCAGGTGAATTTCGCGGGCAGCACTTGCAGCTCATCAATCACCGCCCGGCGATACGCTTTGTAGCCACCATCCAGCCGCCCGGCGCGCCAGCCGATTTGGATCAGCACATGCGCCAGTGCGCCGCTGCGGCCGCCGCCGCGCCAGCAATACACCAGCGGACGCCAGCCGCGCGGCTTGTCGTGAAACCGTTCGCGCAGGTGCCGCGCAATGTTTTCGCTCACCAGCGCGGCACCGGCTTTCTTGGCATCAAACGACGAGACCTGTTTGTAGATCGTGCCGACTTCAATGCGCTGTGCATCGTTTAACACCGGGCAATTGATCGCGCCAGGAATATGATCGTCAGCGAATTCGCCTTCCGAGCGCACGTCGATAATCTCGTCAAAGCCGGTCAGTTGTGCTACGGTTACATCGACTGCGCCGCGCAACCGTACGACAGGTGCGACAGACGTGCCGGTTTCCGAAGCGGATGGTGACGTTTTCATTGACCCGTAGTTTACGTGAAAAGATTGCATGAAATCATGAATAAACCCATAGACGCTGACGCCATCAAGTTAACCCATCTATCGCACGGCGGTGGATGAGGCTGCAAAATCACGCCGGCGTTGCTGAGCGAAATTCTTTCCAAATCACCGCTGACCGGCAGCTTTCCGAATCTGCTGGTGGGCAATGAATCGGCCGATGATGCCGCTGTTTACAAAATCAACGACACGCAGGCCATCGTCGCCACCACCGATTTTTTCATGCCGATTGTCGATGATCCGTTTGATTTTGGACGTATCGCCGCGACCAATGCGATCTCCGACGTGTATGCGATGGGCGGCAAACCGTTTATGGCGCTGGCGTTGCTGGGCGTGCCGGTGGGCAAATTGTCCGCTGACGCGATCGGACAAATTTGCGCCGGCGGCAAAGCGATGTGCGATCTCGCGGGCATTCCCATCGGAGGCGGACACTCCATCGATTCGCCGGAACCGATTTACGGCCTGGTGGTGCTGGGCCTGGTACATCCCGACAAGGTAAAGCGCAACGATCGCGCCAAGCCGGGCGATGTGCTGATACTCGGCAAAGGGCTGGGCGTGGGCATCATGAGCGCCGCGCTGAAAAAGGGCGAGCTGCGTGAAAAAGCCTACGCGCAAATGATTGAAGCCTGCACCCAACTCAACACGCCGGGTCAACAACTCGCCGACATGCCGGGCGTGCATGCACTGACCGACGTGACCGGCTTTGGCTTACTCGGCCATTTGCTGGAAATCTGTCGCGGGTCAAAACTGCAAGCCACGCTCGATTTCGCCAGGCTGCCGATATTGTCGGCAGCGAAATTTCTGGCCGAACAAGGCTATGTCACGGGCGCATCCGATCGCAATTGGGCGAGCTACGGTCCGCACGTGACGTTGCCGGCAGGCGCGCCGGGTTGGCATCAGAAAATGTTGACCGATCCGCAGACCAGCGGTGGCTTGCTGGTGGCGTGTGACGCGGCAACGGCGCCGCAGGTGCTGGAGATATTCCATCAGCAGGGCTTCAAGGATGCGTGCGTGATTGGCGAAATGCGCGCAGGAGCAGCGAAGATCGTTGTTTCATAAGTATTTGTTTTTAAACAATAAATTGTTATATGGCCGAGTGATGATTGCGTCGCGTGGGCCATGCTGAACCGTCGCGCTGCGAGCATTTTTATGGTGGCGATGCCGCTGCTGCTGTCACTGAACGCGCACGCACAGATTAAACCCGGTGAGTATGTGCTAAAGCGGCTTACGACAAAAAATTGTTTGCCGAAGCGCGCGCTTTGCTCATGCCGATTGCGGAAAAATGCGCGGGCATCTTGAGTCATTACGATCAAGCGTGGGTAGGCAACGATCTCGCGCTGACACACTATCGCGCGGGCGATAGCGCCGCTTGCCGCACGACGCTAAAGCCGTGGCTCGAACTCGCGCAGACGCCGGACGACAAAATACGCGGCGACTATCCGCCATCGGATGTGGCAGAAATGTTGCGCATTGCGCAGGCAACGCGCGCCAATCTTAAAATTTGCGGCGCGCCGGTGGTGATGGAGCGCAAGGGCGGCAAGGACGGCAAGGACGGTAAATAGCCGCTGCGGCAGGATCATCGCATTCCGGGCAGGTGTGATATATGTCACAGTCTTGCGCCGCGCATTTA
>JAYVQD010000378.1:0-5372 GCA_043777275.1 Nitrosomonadales bacterium | reverse complement strand
GAAACGCCCGGAAGTGATTGCGCTGATTTTGGCGGCAGCGCTGATGGCGGTGGCGCACGGGCCGTATTACACGTTCTATACGATTTATCTGGTGGATCACGGCTACACCAAATCGATGGCGGGCTGGCTGTGGGCGCTGGGGGTGATTTGCGAGATCGGCATTTTTGTGTGGATGCCGCATTTGTATCGCGCGTTTACGCTGCGGCAGATTTTGCTGGCGAGTTTTGCGTGTGCCGTGCTGCGGTTTTTGTTGATCGGGTGGCTGATCGATAATTTTGCGGCGTTGATTTTTGCGCAAGTTTTGCACGCGGCGACCTTCGGCTCGTTTCACGCGGCGGCCATCGGCGTGATTCACAAGCTGTTTCGCGGGCGGCATCAGGCGCGCGGGCAGGCGCTGTATGGCAGCTTCGCGTTTGGCGTGGGCGGCGCGCTGGGTGGATTCGCCAGCGGTTACGCGTGGGCGGGGCTGGGGGCGACGTGGACATTCACGCTGTCTTCCGGTGCGGCGCTCGCCGGGCTGTTGATTTTGTGGTGGAAATTGCGCTTCGCCGAGACGTAGAAGGGGAAGCCCTGCTGTGAGATAATCATATATTAACAGCAAGTTACGCGAAACCTGTATACGAACCCTGAAAGTCACCATGGCAAAAACGCTCTACGACAAATTGTGGGACACCCATGTGGTGCATGTCGAAAAAGACGGCACGGCATTGCTTTATATCGACCGCCATCTGGTGCATGAAGTCACCAGCCCGCAGGCGTATGAAGGTCTGAAGCTCGCCAACCGCAAGGTGTGGCGCGTGGATTCCGTGGTGGCAACCGCTGATCACAACACGCCGACGCGCAACTGGGACAAGGGCCTCGCGGGCATCGAAGACCAAGTGTCGCGGCTGCAAATCGAGACGCTGGATAAAAACATCAAGGAACACGGGGCCAAGGTTTATTTTCCGTTTCTCGATAAGCGTCAGGGCATTGTGCATGTGATCGGGCCGGAAAACGGCGCGACCTTGCCGGGCATGACGGTGGTGTGCGGTGATTCGCACACCAGTACGCACGGTGCGTTCGGCGCGCTGGCGTTCGGCATCGGCACCAGCGAAGTCGAGCATGTGCTCGCCACGCAGTGCATGGTAATGCAAAAGTACAAAAACATGAACATCGCGGTCGAGGGCAAACTTGGCGTGGGCGTCACCGCCAAAGACATTGCGCTGGCAGTGATCGGAAAAATCGGCACGGCGGGCGGCACGGGGCATGCGATTGAATTTACCGGCAGCGCGATTCGTGATCTGAGCATGGAAGGCCGCATGACGCTGTGCAATCTGGCGATTGAGGCGGGAGCGCGCACCGGCATGGTGGCGTGCGATCAGAAAACCATTGATTACTGCAAGGGCCGCATGTTCTCGCCCACCGGTGCGCAATGGGACAAAGCGGTGGAATACTGGCGTACCATGCACAGCGATGACGGCGCGTACTTTGATACCGTGGTCACGATGGACGCCGCCGAGATTCAGCCGCAAGTCACCTGGGGCACCAATCCGCAAATGGTGACCACCGTGGGTGGGCGTGTGCCTGACCCCGCGCAAGAAAAAGACAAAGTGTTGCGCGAGTGGATGGAGCGCGCACTGAAATATATGGATCTGAAGGCTAATACACCTATCACTGAGATCAGCGTCGACAAGGTGTTTATCGGCGCCTGCACTAACTCGCGCATCGAGGATATTCGTGCCGCCGCGCAAGTGGTTAAAGGCAAAAAGGTCGCGGGCAATGTGAAGCTCGCAATGGTGGTGCCGGGCTCGGGCCTGGTGAAAGCGCAGGCCGAGGAAGAAGGTCTGGATAAAATTCTCGTCGAAGCCGGTTTTGAGTGGCGCGAGCCGGGCTGCTCAATGTGCCTCGGTATGAACGAAGATCAGTTGTCGCCGGGCGAGCGTTGCGCGTCCACCTCGAATCGTAATTTCGAGGGGCGCCAGGGCGCGGGCGGCAGAACGCATTTGGTGAGTCCGGCAATGGCGGCTGCGGCCGCGATTGCGGGGCATTTTGTAGATGTTCGTACTTTTAACTAACGGAGGCGCGCATGAAACAATTGAAACAGCTCATCGTGATTTTGACGGTTCTTTTTTCGGTGACCTTGGCCGGTTGCAATACTGTGCAGGGCGTCGGCAAGGACGTCGAAAAAGCCGGCGAGGCGATACAAAGGTCAACCAAGTAAATGGAAAAGTTTGTCCGCAAAGAAGGACTGGTGGCGCCGCTGGATCGCGCGAACGTCGATACCGACGCCATCATCCCCAAGCAGTTTTTGAAGTCGATCCAGCGCACCGGCTTTGGCCCCAACTTGTTTGACGAGTGGCGCTATCTGGATCGCGGCGAGCCGGGCAAGGACGATTCCAAGCGCCCGCTGAATCCGGATTTTGTGCTCAACAAAAAACAGTTTGAAGGCGCAACGGTACTGCTCGCACGCGAGAACTTCGGCTGCGGCTCGTCACGCGAACACGCGCCGTGGGCCTTGCAGCAGTTTGGTTTTCAGGCGGTGATCGCACCCAGCTTCGCGGATATTTTCTTCAACAACAGCCTGAAGAACGGGTTGGTGCTGATTAAATTCGACTCGAAGATTGTCGATCAGTTGTTCAAAGAAGCCGCTGCCAGCCCCGGTTATCGGCTCGCGGTGGATCTGGAGCAGCAGACGGTGAGCACGCCCACCGGTGAGAACTTTACATTCGAGATGGATCCGTTTCGCAAGGATTGCATCCTGAATGGCCTGGACGACATCGGCCTCACCTTGACGCATGCCGACAAGATTCGTGCGTATGAGGCGAAGCATAAGGTGGCGCAGCCCTGGCTATTTTGAATTGCGTGAGGGGTGAGGCGTGAGACGTGAGGCGTAACAACCTCTCTTATCACGCTCACACCTCACACCTCACACCTCACACCTCACACCTCACACCTCACACCTAACTCCTCACGGATTTATCCATGAAAATCGCAGTCCTCGCCGGTGACGGCATCGGCCCCGAAATCGTCGCACAAGCCACCAAGGTTTTGCGTGTGCTGGCCAAAGACGGCCTCAAAATCGAGATGGAAGAAGCGGCCTTCGGCGGCGCTGGGTTCGATGCCAGCGGCGATCCGTTGCCGCCCGCATCGTTAAAGCTGGCCAAAGAAGCCGACGCGGTATTGTGTGGCGCGGTGGGTGGCCCCAGGTATGACGCGCTGCCGCGTGCGCAGCGTCCCGAACAGGGCATTTTGCGTATGCGCAAGGAATTGGGGTTGTTTGCCAATCTGCGCCCGGCGATCATGTATCCCGAACTCGTCGGCGCCTCGTCGTTAAAGCCCGAAGTGGTGTCGGGGCT
The DNA here is from genome assembly GCA_043777275.1 of Nitrosomonadales bacterium. Lineage (GTDB taxonomy): Bacteria > Pseudomonadota > Gammaproteobacteria > Burkholderiales > SG8-41 > UBA5216. The sequence goes on along the minus strand of JAYVQD010000378.1, from coordinate 2,037 downwards.
GGACATCATGATTATCCGCGAGCTGACCGGCGACATTTATTTTGGTGAGCCGCGCGGCCGTCGCGACAATGCGCGCGGCGAGCGCGAAGGGTTCGACTCGATGTTGTACTCCGAGCCGGAGATACGCCGCATCGCCGAAATTGGTTTTTTGACCGCGATGAAGCGCGGCAAAAAACTGTGCTCGGTGGACAAGGAAAACGTGCTGGAAACCAGCCGCTTCTGGCGCGAGATCGTCATTGATGTGGCGAAAAAATACCCGCAGGTGGCGCTGTCGCACATGTACGTGGACAACGCCGCCATGCAACTGGTGCGCAACCCGAAGCAGTTCGATGTGATCGTCACCGGCAATATGTTCGGCGATATTTTGTCGGACGAAGCATCGATGCTGACCGGTTCGATTGGCATGCTGCCGTCCGCTTCGCTCGATGCGAACAGCAAGGGTTTGTATGAGCCAAGTCACGGTTCGGCGCCGGATATCGCCGGCAAGAACATCGCGAATCCGCTGGCAACGATATTGTCGTCAGCCATGATGCTGCGTTATACGTTTAACAAGGATGAGTGGGCGTATCGCATCGAAGCGGCGGTGAAATCCGCCCTTGCGCAAGGCATGCGCACCGCCGATATCTACGAAGACGGCACGCAGAAGGTGGGCACGCGGGAAATGGGCGACGCGGTGGTGGCGGCTCTATAGCGATATACCTACAGCGATATATTGTAAATATTTGTTTTTATTGGGTTTTTTATGAATAAGGTTGGGTTAATAGGCTGGCGCGGGATGGTGGGCTCGGTACTCGTGCAGCGCATGCGCGACGAGCGCGATTTTGATCTGATAGCCCCCACGTTTTTTTCGACGTCGCAGGCCGGTGGTAAAGGCCCTGACATTGGCAAAGCGACAGGTCCTGTAAAGGATGCAAAAAACATCGCGGAGTTGACCGCGATGGACGTGCTGATTTCATGTCAGGGCAGTGACTACACCAGCGAGATTTATCCCAAGTTGCGCGCTGCCGGCTGGAACGGCTATTGGATTGACGCCGCCAAAACCCTGCGTATGAAAGACGACGCGGTGATTATTCTTGATCCGGTGAACTTGCCGGTCATCAAAACCGCGATGGCCAGCGGCGTCAAAAATTACATCGGCGGCAATTGCACGGTGAGCTGCATGCTGATGGGGCTGCATGGCTTGTTCCAGCACGATCTGGTGGAGTGGATGAGCTGCATGACGTATCAGGCGGCCTCGGGCGGCGGCGCACAGCACATGCGCGAACTGCTGACGCAATTCGGGCAGGTGCATGGCGCGGTGGCGGATTTGCTGGCGGATCCGGCCTCCAGCATTCTGGAAATCGACCGCAAGGTGCTGGCCAAACAGAATGATGGCAGCTTGCCGCGCGACAATTTCCGCGGCGTGCCGCTGGCGGGCAACCTGATACCGTGGATTGATCAGGACATGAATAACGGCATGTCGCTCGAAGAGTGGAAGGGCGGCGCCGAGACCAATAAGATCCTCGGCCGCGGCGAATCATTTGGCAAAGCGGCAACGCCGATCGACAGCCTTTGCGTGCGCGTGGGTGCCATGCGCTGCCACAGCCAGGCGTTGACCATCAAGCTCAAACGTGACGTGCCGCTGGACGAAATCACCCGGATCATTGCCTCGGCGAACCAATGGGTGCGCGTGGTGCCCAACCAGCGTGAGGCAACCGAGCGTGAATTAACCCCGGCGGCAGTGACGGGCAGAATGCATATCCCGGTGGGGCGGCTGCGTAAGCTGGCGATGGGTGGCGAGTACTTGTCGGCGTTCACCGTCGGCGATCAATTGCTGTGGGGCGCGGCGGAGCCGTTGCGGCGAATGCTGCGCATCGTGCTGGATTCGTAGTTTAAGTTGAATAAAAACAATTAGTTAACTGAAAGTCGAGGCGTGGCATGTTGGGCAGTTGTTGTATTTTGTGCACAAACACGCTTAGTTAATTGAATTCGTTCAGAGAATCGCTTCCACAACTGGTAGTGGTTGTTCGGGTGAAATTACCGAAAATGCAGTAATAC
>JAYVQD010000377.1:0-5402 GCA_043777275.1 Nitrosomonadales bacterium | reverse complement strand
AAGGCGTAGTTCGGTCTGTCGCATGGCCAACTCCTCATCTTGAAGTGGATATGCAGCAGTATAAAACATATATCGTTATTTATGTGTTAATGTACTAGTACAATCTTCGCGGCTAAAGACCGTAGCGAATCTCCGCGCTATTTCCCCAGATGCCTGTCAAAAAACCGCGCAATCTCCTCAAACGTTTCTTTCGCTTCCGGCGCGGTGTGGTCACGGTACCAGCCGCCGTGTGCCTGACCTTCATGCACATAGAGATCGGCGATCACACCGGCGCGGCGCAGATTGCGATGCACGCGCACGGTGTTGCTCAACAGCAGATCGCGTGTGCCAGTGTTGAGTATGGTCGGCGGAAAGCCCGCCATGTCGCCGTATACCGGCGAGAGCAGCGGGTCTTTGAGGTCGCGGCCGTTGGCGTACATCGCTGCGCGCACGTCGCAACTCGCGCCGTAGGCGATCAGCACGTTATCGACCATGGCGTTGGTCTGGAACGAATCGCCCGCGCCGGTGAGGTCTGACATCGGCGTGCCGGGTGCGATGGCCCCGGGCAGCGGCAGCTTGTCCATCTTGGCTTTGAGCACCATGGAAAGGGTGAGTCCGCCGCCGGCCGATGAGCCGATGACGGCCATGTTTTTGGCGGGGGCCATTTTTTGCGCAGCTTTCCACACCGTGATGGCGTCATCGAGCGCGGCGGGGAAGGGGTGATCGGGCGGCATGCGGTAATCGACCGACAGCACTTTGAAGCCGCCGAAGCCGGCCATCATGATGGCCTCGCTGGTGCCCGATTCGCCGGGGCCGTTGACATAGCATCCGCCATGAAAGTGGATCAGCAGGCGGTTGCGGTTTTGCGGCGGTATCACTGCGGGCGTGAGCATGAATGCTTTAACGCCATCGATAGTCATCGGCTCGCTTTTGACTTTGAGCGCCTCGCGCAGCGCGGGCAGGTTTTTCTCCACGGTGGCTGCGGCCTTGGCGACCAGCGCCTTCCATGCGTCGGGCGTTTGCGGCCACGTCTTCCAGTTGGGGTTGATCGGCGCGCCGATAATTTTTTGCATCTGCGGGCTGACGGTGGCGGGCACCGGCAGTGTGCGCGCGGGCACGTCGAGACCGGGCGCCGTGCCTGGCATACCTTGTGCGCCGGCGATGGGTGCGGCCAGTAGGGACAAGGCGGCCCATAAACCTGATAAACCCAATGCGGCCAGGTTCGCGAGGCGGAGGGTGCAGCGAGACAGTGATGCGACGGACATGTGCATGGGGAATCCTTTCTTCTTTTGCAATGATGCGGGGAAATAACCTAACGGTTCAGCCGCGAGCGGTAGCATGCGTGGCGCGCTGACGTGCGTGCGGCTGGCAGAATAGGTAATGGCGATTGCATTGCCTTCCGGGTGCGCGGCCCAGTAGTCGTAGCTGACATTGGATTTGTATTCGTGCTCGCGGCCCTGGCTGTCGCGGTAGTGATAACGCAGGTAGTAGTTGGTGGATGCCCGGCCCTTCGGATTGCGCTTGAATTGCCGGACTACCACGCCGTTGACGTCCACGCCGTCCTCGACCAATTGCTTGAGCTGGAGCCCGCGCGTGACTACCAGCCACACCACCAGCGCGATGATGACGATTACAACGAGGGCGATTATTTCCATGATGGATTGATTAAAGTGGCCGGCACCAGGTTTCTGATGCCGTTATTTTTCGCGCGCACGCTCGCCCGGCAGGGGTATCCCCGCCTCGGCAGCACGCCCCTCCGACCGCACACTCGTGTAGCCTGCGTTGGTGGTGTAGATGACGACCATGCGGCTATCCGCAGCGGCTTCGATGCCGTGCGGCAGACCGGCCGGCAGACTCACCAGACTGCCCGGCGCCATCGGCACAGGAGCCAACTTCTCGAAGGTAATTGCGCCGCGCCCTTCGACACAAAATATCACTTCATCGTCGTTGGGGTGTACGTGAAAGGGCGTTACCTGCCCCGGCTCGTAGCAATTCATTCGCGTGACGAGATCCTTTGAGTCCAGCAAAGGCTGATTGACCCGCGCGCCGGGCGAATAGCGCTTGAGGTCATTGATGTTGAGTGACTGGACGATTCCATTTGTTGCCATGCGTTGTATCTCCGCTTTGCTCGCGATCTTAATTCACCTTTACGCCAGCCGCCTTGATAACCGGGCCCCATTTATCCAGCTCGGTGCGTATGAATTTGGCGAATTCCTCCGGCGTGCCGCCTGCGGTTTCGATGCTTACCGCCGTCAACCGGTCTTTCACTTCCTGCATGGCGAGCACGCGATTGGATTCGGCGTTGAGTTTGGTAACGATGTGCTTCGGCGTGCCTGCGGGCGCCTGCAGGCCGTACCACACGGTTCCATCCACTTTGGGCAGACCGGCTTCTTTCATAGTGGGCACGTCGGGATACGCTGACACACGCGCGGGGCTGGTAACCGCGAGCGCCCGCACGCGGCCCGATTTAAGGAAGGCCTGGTGGCCGGCAACCGCGTCGAAAAACACCGGCACTTCGCCTGCTGCCAGCGCGGGCGCGCCGGTGCCGCTGCCCTTGTACGGAATGTGCTGGATCGGCAGGGCGGTCACGATCTTGAACAACTCGCCGACCATGTGCGGCGCGCTACCGGTGCCGGGTGAGCCAAAACTGATGCTGGCGGGTTTGGATTTGGCGAGCGCGATTACATCGGCCACCGTTTTCACCGGCGCCTGCGCGTGGGACAGCATGAACACCGGCATGGTCGCCGCAAGGATGATTGGCGTGAAATCCTTGACCGGGTCGTACGGCAGGTTGGTATAGATATGCGGCCCGATGCCGTGCGTGGTGATGCCGCTATGCAGCAGCGTGTAGCCATCGGGCGCGGCCTTGGCGACAACGTTGGTGCCGATCACCCCGCCCGAGCCAGGACGGTTGTCGATCACCACGGTCTGCCCGAGCGCGTCGCCGAGTTTTTGTCCCATGATGCGCGCCAGCACATCCGCGGCGCCGCCGGGCGGCAGAAATACCACCACGCGCAATGGGCGAGTTGGATAGTTCGTCTGAGCATGGGCGGCAAAGCCGCAAGCCAGCGCGATTGAAGCGCAGATTGAAGCGCAGATTGAAGCAAAAAATTTCATTGTTTACTGTCCTCTGTTCTTGGCGCAGACGTTGCGCGATGGGGGTTGCATTATTGCATCGGCGTTTCACCGGCGCCATGTGATGCCCAACCAAAAAGGCATGGCTCGCATTTCGCATAGCATTTGCCGCACGCCGCCGATAGCGCTTTTCTGCGCGGTGTTTTCTTCGTAGAAATATATTGTAAGTATTTGTTTTTACTCATATTTTATATTATCCCTTCAGCGCTAACCTATCCGCAGCGCCACCCCCACCGCTGCCCAATAAGGCAACGCCACGCCCAGCACCACCACAAACGCGATCAACGTCATCCACACGCCGAATTTAAAAATCTCCGGCGCGCTTAAAAATCCGCGCTCGTACACCGCGAGTGACGACACGCTCTGCGCCGGATAGTAGAGCACCGCGTCGCCGCCGATCATCACGGCGAGGCCGCAGATCATCGGGTTGACGCCGGTGGCCGTGCCGATGGCCATCGCGATGGGAATGGTGGTGGCGAGGTAGCCGGTGATGTTCGGAATCAGCAGCCGCACCGGCACCGAGGCGACGAGCAGTGTCGCGACGACGTAATACGGCTCGCCATTAAACGCGGGCACGGCTTGCGCGATCAGGCCGGCGATCCAGTCGCTCGCGCCGCTGGTTTTGAGCGCGCGAGCGAGCGACAGCGACGAGGCCAGCACGAAAAAACTGCTCCAGCCGATATCGCGCTCGAACTCTTTCCAGGTGAGCACGCCGAATCGCGGCATCAGGATCAGTATCCACGCCAGCAGCGCCGGTATCGCCGGATTCCAGTGGTGCAGGGCATCGGTGAGCCACAGCACCGAAGCGCCCACAGTAATCAGCAGCGTGCGGATTTCCACCAATGCGAATTTTTTCGCCGGTTCGTCTGTTGTATCCGGCAAGCGTGGCAAGGGTTGCGCGAATCCGCTGCGATAGCGGTAATAAATCAGCGCCGAACCGAGCACCAGCAGCACGCCGAATGGCACACTCATTAGCAACAGCCACTCGCCCCAGCCGATGTTGCCAACTGAGCCGTCGATCAGGGCGGCGGCGACCATCGGCGTGATGCCGCCGGTCATCAGTACGGTGGAGGCAAGACGGTTGATCGAATTCAGCGCCATCATGATGGCGCTGGCAAGCGGCGCCTGGCGCGGCACGCCGGCCATGTCGAGCGCCTGCTCGTACACATGCACCAGGATACCGGTGCGCGTGGTGGCCGAGGGCAAAATGCAGGTGAGCAGCGGAAACGAGAGCAGCAGTTGCAGATACAGCGAGCGCGCGCTGCCGCGCGAACGATGCAGAAAAAAGCGCGCCACGCGTTCCGCGAGACCGCTTTTTTGCACCGCAAGTCCGATCGTCAGCACGCCAATCAGAAAGTACGCCACTGGATCGGCAAAACCCAGCAGCGCCTCCGGCAACCCGGATACCTAACCGGTCATCACCAGCGCAACCACCAGCACAATGGCTGTCACGCCCGCGGGCAATGCCTCGCTACACCATAGACCAATCGCCAGCAGCGCCACTGCAATCACGCGCTTGCCATTTTCGGGCAGTCCCGACGGTGCGGGCATGGCGATCAGCGCGGCGCAGACCGCCACGAGGATGGCAATGGTCAGCAATGCGCGTTTGTCTTTCGCATCAGTGGGCGAGTTTATGGGCACGGCGGGCGGCGGCTCGGTTGATTAAGTTTGAATAGGCGGGCTGTCGAAATGTTGAACTGTATATCCAATCCGGGCTACATTCACGCATTCGCCACGCACGGTACAATAACGCGGTTCAGCGCAATACAGCGCGTGGTGCATTTTAAATCTTGAGGAGCGTGCTGGAGATGCCGACAGAATTGCCGAAACCCGGAAACTATTATGTGAGTTCTCCTTACCAGAGTGCTTTTGATATTGAATATCCGCAGGAGAATCTCGAAGGCGAGATGTACAAGTACCGCTGCACATCGTGTAAAAAACTCACTACCGATATCAATGGGCTATTGGAAAACCATGCGGATGATTGCGCTTATCGATTGCAACAGATGAGCCAGCGTTCGCAATAGCAGGTACAGGTGGATTTTATGACCCGTCGGTGTTTTGCTGTCGCACAAGTGTTCCTTGTGTTCCTTGTGTTCTTTGTGATGGTGTCGCACGGAACCCTCGCGTTGGCGGCGGATAATTTTCCGTACAAGCCGGTACGCATCATCGTCCCCGCTGCGCCCGGCGGCACCACCGACATCGCGGCCCGGCTGCTCGCCGACCGGATGGGCAGCGCGTTGGGCCAGAATATCGTGGTGGAAAACCGCGCGGGCGCCGCCGGCATT
>JAYVQD010000376.1:0-5419 GCA_043777275.1 Nitrosomonadales bacterium | reverse complement strand
TTCCTGGCTGCACCGCAGGCAGAAGCAGCCTACGGTCATCCGTAATTTCTTTGAAGCCAAGCATGTCCGATATGCCGCCTAGTCAATTACGCCATATTTATCTGTCGGGGTAATAACGCATATAAAGCATCGGCGGATGCAGCACCATGCCGGGGTCTTGCAGCAGGGGATTCAGATCGCGGCCATCGGGCGGCGCGGGGAACAGCCGGTCAAACGGATTGGAGGTAAACAGCAAAAGGTAAGAAACCCAATGCTCACCAGCCCCATTACGCCCAGCACGCGCGCCACCATTTCGTCGGGAAGATGCCGGCTGAACAAGGTGACCGCGACTGTCCACACGCTGAGAATCAACGCCCACAGCAACAGCGAGCCTTCATGTCCGCCCCACACCCCGGCCACGCGGTATTCCAGAGGCAGCATGCTGTTGGAGTTGGTGGCCACATACATCACCGAAAAATCATTCACGACAAACGCGTGGGTCAGGCACCCGAACGCCAAAGCGACGAACAAGAACTGGGCTTGCGCGGCAGGGCGCGCCACGCTCATCCATGCGCGATTGCCGTTTGCAGCGCCCCACAGCGGAAGCACCGCCCGCACCAGCGCAATGAGCAATGCCAGTGCCAGCGAAAATTGGCCGATTTCCGGAATCATCGGCGTTTGCCTCCCGAGGATACTGCTTGCATGAACGATGCCACATTTTAGCTCGATTGCAGCGCCCGGATTTACCTACAACGCTGGTCGTGTAACGCGTTTGATGGTGATAATCCCCGCACAGGCGTGTCAAAATCTCGATTGCCGTTGAACCATGTACCACCGTTACCCAAGGACACCATGACGCAAACCATCAGACTTGTTATACCGGCTGCGCCCGCACCGGTGCAGTCATCGCAAACACAGACTACGCAGCGCAGCATCAGTCGTGCCAACGATAAAGGCATCCGCCTCGGCGTGCTCGACAACAGCAAAGGCAATGCCGATCATCTGCTGAAGATGATCGTCGAAGGCGTGCGCGCGCAAATCCCGCTGGCCTCCGTGATCGTTGCGCGCAAACCGTATGTGTCCATGGCCGCGCCGCCCGCAACGCTGGATCAACTCGCGCGCGAGGCGGATGTTGTCATCAGCGCGATGGCCGACTGAGGGGCCTGCACGTCGTGGAGTGTCCACGACATGACGCAGTTGGCCAAACGCGGTTTGACCACCGCGGTGATTTGCTCCGAACCCTTTAAAGCGCTCGGCAAAAATCAGGCGCGTGTGTTCGGCGAGCCTGATTTGCCGTTGGTGATGATCGCGCATCCGCTCGGCGGGTTATCGCTGGAGCAAGTGCAGGGACGCGCGCTGGTGGCGATTCCGCAGGTGGTTGCATTGATACAGAGTGTAAAAAATAGTGTTTAAAAACATATACTTATATATTTTTTGGCTTAGGCATTCCCATTGCCGGAGCGCATTGTTGACGTGGCTGATGGTGGGCGCCGGCGCTGCGCTCGCGGCAGAACGCTGGCCCGTCAAACCGGTGCGCGTGGTGAATCCGTTCACTGCGGGCGGCGGCGTGGATGTGGTCGGTCGTGCGATCACACAACAGCTTACCGAGCTGTGGGGACAGCCGGTGATTGTCGACAACCGGCCCGGCGCGGGTACCACCATCGGCATGGAAATCGTCGCGCACGCCGTGCCTGACGGCTACACATTGCTCGTCAACAATGGCTCGGTGGCGACCGCGCCTGCGCTCTATCGCAAGCTCAGCTATAACGTGGTGAAAGACCTCGCGCCGATTGCGCTGGCGGTGCAATCGCCTTATGTGCTCACCGTGCATCCGGCTGTCAAAGCCAACTCGGTGCAGGAACTCATTAACCTCGCGCGCGCGCAGCCGGGCAAGCTGGCCTATGGCTCGGTGGGCGTCGGTTCGCCCGCGCACCTGATGACCGAACTCATGAAGTCGCTGACCAAAACCGACATGGTGCATGTGCCGTACAAAGGTGGCGCGCCTTCGACCACCGGGCTGCTCTCCGGTGAAATACAGGTGCTGTTCAGCCCGATATCAACCATGCTGCCGCATGCCAAGGCGGGCAGGGCGCGCGTGCTGGCGGTCAGCAGCGCCAAGCGCGTGGAACTTGCGCCCGATCTGCCCTCGGTGGCGGAAGCCGGCGTGCCGGGTTTTGACGGCACCAGTTGGTATCCGTTTTTTGCGCCGGCACGCACACCGGCGGCGCTGATTCACAAAATCAACAGCGACATCAACCGCATCCTGCAAAAGCCCGAGGTGCGCAGCCGCTTTCTCGCGATGGGCATGGTGCCGATGGGCGGGCCGCCCGAAACGCTGCGCGACTATCTGGATGCGGAAATCAAGCGCTGGGGCAAGGTGATTGTGGATGCTGGCATTAAGGGTGAGTGAGAGCGGAGTGACAGCGAAGTGAGGGGCGGCTACGCCGCCTGCCGTGTCCGGCCCTGCATCACATACCAGATGACGGCAATGCCCGTCAGCGCAACCGGTATCAGCGAAATGTAGTTCAGCAGCGTCCAGCCCTGCGTGGTGACCAAAGCGCCGGATGCAAAGGAAGTAACCATCATCACCGCGAACACGCAAAAATTGATCGCGCCCTGCGCCTTGTCTTTCTCCTCGGGCTGGTACGCCTTGAGCGACAGCGCGGTGCCCGCGGTGAACAGGAAGTTCCAGCCCACACCCACCAGGAACATCGACAGCAGGAAATGCATCACCTCAACGCCCGACAGCGCAATGGCAATGCTCAACAGATTGAGCGCCACGCCCGCAGACAGGATGGCGATGATGCCGAAGCGCTTGATGAGATGCCCGGTAAAAAACCCCGGCGCAAACATGCCGATGACGTGCCATTCAAGAACCAGCGCCGCATCCCTGAACGGATGGCCGCAGACCTGCATGGCAATCGGTGACGCTGCCATCAATATGTTCATCACGCCGTAACCCAGCGCCGCCGCCGCCGTGCTGACAATGAACACCGGCTGACGCATGATGACCGAAAGCGGGCGGCCGCTGTCAGCGCCCGGCTTTCGTGGCGGGACGGGCGGAAACGTCACCACCGATATCACCGCCATTGCCATCAGCGCGACCACGGCCAGCGCAGCGTAGGCGCCCGCAAAGGGTGCGTCGCCCAAGTGCTGCGTCCATTTCGCCAGATTGGGGCCGAGCACCCCGCCGATGATGCCGCCGGCCAGTACCATCGACACCGCGCGCTCGCGGTATTCAGGCTTGGCGAGTTCGGCTGCGGCAAAACGGTACAACTGGCCGTTGGCACTGTAATAGCCCGCCACCACAGTGGCCGTCACCAGCAGCCAGAAGTTTTTATCAAGCACCGCATAGGTCGCCAACAGCGCCGAGAAAAACGCCACCGCCAGCCCGATCTGAAAAGACACCTTGCGCCCCCAACGCGCTTGCGACCACGCCACCGGCCCCGTGGACAACGCACCGCCCACCACGTAACCCAGTATCGGCAGCGTCGCCATCCAGCCATGCGACGCCAGCGAAAGACCCACCAGCCCGTTGACGGCAACGAACAACACATTGTTGGTGAGAAAAAGGCCTTGCGCGGCGGCCATCAGCCAGAGGTTGCGGTTCATGTTGGGAAGGTGTTGCTCGTGCGGCTTGCACTACAGCGGCAGGCACGCGAATGATTTCAGGCTGGAATTAGCGAGGTGATAGTAGCGGTTTCGGCTGCGGGCGTCACGTATTGAAGCGGCAGGAAAAATCATCTTGCCTTAAGTTGCCTGCAAGCAGCGCGCGTAGGTTGGGCTGACGCAGGAAGCCCAACATCACCCGTTAGCCGCGAGGTGTCGGGCTTTTCAGCCCAACCTACATGAAGTACCGGAATGGCCGGTTGCCGCCCTACGAGGTCAATTGCGCGCAGCGCTATTTCACGCCGCACGCATCACGCAACCACCGCCTCACGCCGAAACTGCGGCGCCACCTTGCTCATAAAAAGCTTGATGCTATTCGCCGCCACCTCATATGGCATCGGCCCCAGCCGAAAAACCAGTATCAATCCGCCGACACCAATCTTGTCGATCTCGGCAATCGCTTCGGCAACCGTATCCGGCGAGCCGCACAACATCGAGTGCTGCTGCTGATTGCGTGCCGGTGTCGTGGGTTCGTGTTTGAGCATCAAGCCTTGTTCGGCGTAGACTTTTTTACGCATCTGCTCGCGAAACGCCTGTTGTGTTTCCCACGCGGGCATGGCGATGCGTTCGGCTTCGGCGTCGGTTTCGCCGACAAAAATATTGCGCCACACCCACGTGTTATCGACGTTGCGCGCGACCGTCGCTTCGTCGTAGCCGGTGTCGCGCATGGTTTTGCGATATAAATCCATACGGTGCTTCGTGACCTCATTCGACTGGATATTCATCAAAAACGGTCGGCCTTCGCGCGCCATGCCGAGCATGGCTTCTTCGCCGGAGCAGGCGCGCACAATCGTCGGATGCGGTTTGGTGTACGGGCGTGGGCGCAGTTGCGGCAGCTTGAGGTTCCAGTATTTGCCTTTGTGTTCGTAGTTCTCCGTGGTCCAGGCTTTGATCATGATGGCTTCGGCTTCGATCAGGCGTTCATAGGCTTCTTTCGGATCGATGCCGTAGCCCTGATAGTCATACACGTTGAAGGCGGTGCCGCGACCCAGCCCGACGACCAGACGGCCTTTGCTGATGTTGTCGATCAGCGCCATTTGCTCGGCCATGCGGATCGGATGATGCAGTGACATCTGCGCCACCGCGAAGCCGATGTGGATTTGCTTCGTGCTCGCCGCGAGTGCGGCGGCGAATGTTACTGGATCGACGTACGCGCAGATGCCGTCGAAGTGATGCTCGGCGAGCCACAGCATGTCCATGCCGAGTTCATCGCACAGCCGCGCTTCGCACAACGTTTCTTCGATGATCTGGTGATCCTTGCTCGCATCCATCGATGCGGGAAATAAAAAATTGCTGAATTTCATCGCCTACTCCCTCTCGTTTACTCGGCGCGTATGCCGATTTCGCGCGCCACGCGTGTCCATTTTTCAAGTTCCGAATGCAGCACCTGGGTAAACGCCTCGCTGGTCAGCGGCCACGGCGCGGCGCCCTCGGCACTCAGGCGTTGCGCCGACTCCGGCTGATTCAGAATGGCGACGATTTCCGTGTTAAGCCGCTTGAGGATGGGTGTCGGCAGGCCCGCAGGCGCGGTGACGGCCCACCACGTAGCGGCTTCAAAACCTGGCACCGATTCCGCAATGGGCGGTACGTTCGGTACCAGCGTTGAACGCTGAAGCGCCGTGATGCCAAACGCCCTGACCTTACCCGCGCGTATTTGCGTGAGCGACAGCGGCAGCGTGGCGAACATCAAATTCACCTCGCCGCCCATCACCGCGAAGAACGCCGGTGCGCCGCCCTTGTGCGGCACGTGCAGCATGGGCGCGCGCACCGC
>JAYVQD010000375.1:0-5424 GCA_043777275.1 Nitrosomonadales bacterium | reverse complement strand
GCACTGGGGCAGGGCAATCGCGCCAACATGACCATCGGCCGCGCGCTGAACCTGATCGTGCGCAACGTCGGCGGCGGCAAGCCGGGCGAAGCCGATCGCGCCACACTCGGTAGCCCCAGCAAAATTGGTTTGTGTTTCGCCGAGGATGAATCCGACGCCGAATGGGAACCGCTGTCGGTGGCGCGCGGCTTCAAGCGCGGCGTTTCAACCGTGACGCTATTTCAAGGGCACGGCGTCGAAGCCTTCGTCGATCAGAAATCGCGCACGCCGGAAGCGCTGTCAAAATCGTTCGCCACGCACCTGGTGCGCATGGGCCATCTGCGTCTGACGCAATCGGCGCGCGCCATCGTGGTGTTATCACCCGAGCACTATCGCATCTACAAAGAAAGCGGCTGGGGGCGGCGCGAGATTGAAAAAGCACTGTACGAAGCCACCATCCGCCCCGGCCGCGACATTCTGGCCGGCCTCGACGGCATCGGTGAAGGCGTGCCGGCCAGCCGCGCCGATGAAATGATCCCCAAGTTTCACGACGACGGCTTGCTGGTGGTGCGCGCGGGCGGCCCGGCCGGATTATTTTCCGGCGTGCTGCCGGGATGGCTGGCGGGCCGCAACAAAACGGAATTGCAACTGGTAACCAAGGAGGTAAAGTCATGAACTGGATGCGAGACCCCACGGCGGAAACATCCGCCATCAAACGCGCGCGGCTGGCGCCACCGCCTTCGCTGACGGGAAAAACCGTCGGCCTGTTCGACATCGGCAAAACGCGCACCGATGAATTTTTCAATCAGGTCGAAATCCGTTTGCACGAGCGCGGCATCAAAACCCGGCGCGTCGGCAAACCCACCAACGCCAAAGTTGCGACAGCAGAAAATCTGGCGAAGATTGCGTCCGAAGTCGATGTGGTGATTATCGGGCTCTCGGACTGAGGCTCGTGCACGTCGTGCAGTCTGCACGACCTGATGAACTTCGATGAGCGCGGCATTCCCGGCGTGTCGGTGGTGACCACAGGATTTACTGACGCGGTGCAAGTGCAAACCAAAGCCATCGGTTTTGAAGCGGCAGTGATATACACACCGCATCCGATTCAAAACCGGACGGCGGAAGAACTCAAAAAAATCGCCGATGATGTGGTGGAGCCGGTGCTGAAACTTCTCACCGAGAATGTAACGTAAGTATTTGTTTTTATTGAGTTTATTTTAAATTCTGGTTTGGCATTTCGCTGTGCTACGATAGACGCTCCTATCCGCAGTAGGAGCAGCCATGGCACTGGTTATCGCGGGACGTATCGTAGCGCTGGATCGAGCAGACCCTGACGCTGATTTCAAAGGGCGAGTGTTTCTCGATGACAGCGGTTCCATCGAACAGGTAACCGCCGGCAATGCTGCCACGCCCAGCGGTTTTGCTAATGCGCCGGTGGTGGATGTCGGCGACGCCTTGGTGGTGCCGGGCATCATCGACCTGCACAATCATATCGGCTACAACGCGTTGCCGCTGTGGACCGAGCCGCGACAGACCACGGCATTCGCACATCACGACAGTTGGACGCGCGCGGCGAGCTATCAAGGGTCGATTAGCTGGCCCGCCAATGCGCTGGTGCAGGCCGAGCCGGAAGCGCTGCTGGCCTATATCCAGCTTCGCGCGCTGGTCGGCGGCACTACCGCCATTCAGGGCTGGCCTGCGGCCAATCGCAAGCACGTGCAGGTGCTGCGCAATATCGATGATGAGACCGCGGGCAAAACCGGCCGCAATCTTATCTACACCTCGGCGCTCACCAAAAAGCCGCTGGAGTTGGGAAAGGTTGCGCAGGCGCAGATGCAGGGCGCGGGGTTCATCTATCACTGTGCTGAAGGCCAGGCCGGATCGCTGGTCGCGCGCGAGTTTATCGATGCCGCGAACGCCGGATGCCTGGGCAAGACGTTTATCGGCATCCACTGCAATGCCATCACCGCGGCGGATTGGCAGCGCTGGGCGAAGAACAAAGCGGGCGCCATTGCGTGGTCGCCGTTTTCCAATCTGTGGCTCTATGGAACGACCACGGACATTGCGGCGGCGCGCGCGCAGGATGTGTCGATTTGTCTCGGCTCTGACTGGGGGCCATCGGGTACCAAAAACGTGCAGGGCGAAATCAAGGTGGCAAAGCTGGCGAGCCAGCACCTGGGCCTCGGTCTGACGGATCGTGAACTGGTCGCCATGGTCACCAGCAATCCGGGAGACGCTTTGTCGCGCTGTTGGGGAAAAACCATCGGGCGGCTCACCGCAGGCGGTTTTGGCGACGTCACCGTGATTCGCGCCGGCGGCAACCAGAGTGTGTGGACGCAGATCGTCGAATCCACCGAGAGCGAGGTCATGCTGGTGGTGTACAACGGCGTGCCGCGCTACGGCGATGCGGACTTGATGAGTGCGGCCGGACTCACCGCATCGAAACCGATTACCGTGCGCGGCGAGGCGCGCCGGTTTGCGATTCCGAATCCCGGCGATCCGGCGCAAATGTGGTCGTGGAAGGACATTACCGACCGGCTCGATGCCGTGCGCGCTGATCCCGTGACCGCACTGAATCGCGCCGTCGGCGTGCGGCGGGCGTACGCGGGCCGCATGGATGCGCCGGAAGCGCCGCTCGAACTGGTGCTCGATATGCCGGGTGGTGCGCTGGCGATCGCGGGCGATGTGTCGCGCCACGCTGCCCAGATTGTCATTCCACCGCTGCCGTCGCTGGTGCATGACGAGGCGTTCTTCAATGATATCGCGGGTCGTGGCTTTCATGGCGGCGTGCTCGACGGCCTTGCGGGATTCTACGCATGACCGCCCGCAAGAGCGCAGGCCGCGCGGCGTCACACGCGAGACCGATAAAAACCACCGAGCCGGCACCGCTGACTTGGGCCGAGCGTCTGGATATCATCGATGCGTTGTCGCAAGTGCTCGGTGGCGTTTACGCGCATCTTCCGCTGAAGCGTTCGCTCTACGGTATCGATGTGATACGCGGGCTGGAGCATCTGCGCCAGCAGTTGCCGACGATGAGCGATCTGCAATTTCATCGCGAGCTGACCTTGCTGATGAATCGCCTGCGCGACGCCCACACGCAATACCATGGGCCGTGGACGGGTGAAGACCCGGTGGCGAGCCTGCCGTTCCTGGTCGAATCGTATGTTGTCAACAGCGAGCGCCGCTACGTGGTGTCGAAAGTCGATCAGCGGTCGGTGCGTGATGCCGAGTTTGTCGAAGGGGTCACCATCGATTACTGGAACGGGATTCCGTTTGACCGCGCGGTCGAGCTGCATGCCGAGTCTGAAACCGGCGGGCGTCCCGATTCCCGGCTCGCGCGAGCGCTCGAATCGCTGACGTTTCGTTCGCTCGAATACGCGCTGCCACCCAACGAGGAGTGGGTCGTCATCGGCTATCGTGACCGCAAGGGAAAATCGCGCGAGACGCGATTGCACTGGCAGGGCCTTGATCCGAAGCGCGCGCCCAAGGCCAGCGGCAGCCTGGGCAGCCGCATCCGGCGCGCGATCAATCCTGCCGCCGAAGCGATACGCCGCGCCAAGAAGCAGCGGTTTAATAACGCGCTATGGCAGGCCGAACGCAAGTCCGGGCGCGGCGCGGGCGGCGCTGGCGCATACGCCGATTTCCTGAGCGCCCGCAGCGTGACCACGAAGGCCGGCCGCTTCGGTTATCTGCGCATCTGGAGTTTCGATGTAGACGATGATCGGGCGTTTCTCGACGCCGCTATCGCGCTGCTGCGTCGCGTGCCCGACCGTGGGCTGATCATTGATTTACGCGGCAATCCGGGGGGATTTATTTGGGCCGCCGAGCGTCTGTTGCAGTTGTTCACGCCGAATCCGGTCACCCCCACCAAGTTCGCGTTGCGCGCCACACGCCTGACGGCGGAAATGGCGCGCGCGCCGTTCAATCAGTCGGAGCTTGCGCCGTGGGCCGAGTCGCTGTTCGCCGCGGAGACCACCGGTGAACCGTATTCGAGCCACTTGCCGATCACGCCCTATGAACAATGCAACGATATCGGACAACATTACGGCGGCCCGGTGGTGGTGGTGGTGGATGCGAACACGTATTCTTCAGGAGATCTTTTTACGGCGGGCATACTCGACAATCGCATCGGCCCCATCGTTTGCGTCGGCGAGGCAACCGGGGCGGGCGGCGCCAACGTGTGGGATAGCGACGATCTGCGTGCCGCGCTCCAGGCGGCGGGACAGCCGCTACCGGCGTTGCCAAAAGGAGTGGGCTTCACCGTGGCGGTACGGCGTGCCGTTAGAAGCGGCGATGCCGACGGTACCTTGATTGAAGATGCCGGCGTGCCCGGCCAGCGTTATGAGATGACGCACGACGATATCTTCAGGCAAAACAAAGACCTCATTGAACACTGCGGCGAGATCCTCGCCGCGCAGCCTCTTACGCGGCTCGCGGTGAGTCTCAGCGGACGAACGCTGAATGTCGAGACCAAGGGACTTGAGCAGTTGGATTTTTACGTGAATGGACATCCCGGTGGCGCACCGGTGCGCCTGCAACGCGATGGCGCACACAAGGTGAAGGTGCCTGCGGAAGCGCAAGTTTTTGAAATTGCCGGATTTGCCGGCAATGTGCTTCGTCAGCGGCGACGTCTGGCATTTGAGGCGTGATCGTACATACGTTTTTGGAGGTCCATCATGGCAACACCATCGACAGTAAGCGCCACGGGTTACTTCGTCGCCACGCGCGCAGGGGCGGCAGCGGGCGAAGCCACACTCCGCATGAAAAATGCCACGCAGGGGACGCTCGCGTTGGGTGGGCAGCAATGGACGCTTACCGGCGACCCTGCCGCCAAAAAATTTCACGGCATCGCCTCCGGCTCGATGGTTGATCTGAAAATCATGACGCGCAGCCGTCTGAAAGGCACGCTCGACGGTGACTCATTCGAACTCACGCGCGCTGTGTTACGGCCTATCCCGGCGGCGGAAATGGCGCAGTCCGATGCCGGACCCGGCGGCGCCATGAAGGCATTGATGGACGCCACGCCGGACTATCGCGCGCAGATGGGTGACAACACCACGTTCTGGTATGCGTTTGGTCCCGTGCTGTATCGGGGCCGCCTTGATGGCAGTGCGCGAGTGCTGTGTATTGCATCCGACCCTGGACCTGCCGAGTGCCTGCCGTTCGCGCGCCGCACGCTGATCGGCGACTCCGGCCAAAAGACGCAGGGTTTGCTGGCGAAGCTGGGACTCACGCGCTCGTATGTGCTGGTGAACGCGTTTGCGGTGGCGATGCGCCCGAGTCAGAAAACCAAAGGCATGCAGGCGCTGCGGACGAATGCTGCGATCCGCGCGGCGCGCCACGGTCTTTACAATGCGTTGCTGGAAGGTGGTGCGTTGCAGGCGGTGATCGCGTGCGGCGATGTGGCGCATGAGGCGTATGACTTGTGGGCCGCCTCGAACCCGG
>JAYVQD010000374.1:0-5425 GCA_043777275.1 Nitrosomonadales bacterium | reverse complement strand
TTGCTTAAGCGCCACTGCGTTCTTAGCGCTCTTAGTGCTCAGGTACCCGGCAGTTGTGCTGCAGCAGGCGATGATGGGGCCTCTGCGGTAGTCGTGGGCGCGCCGATGGTGGCGATTTTTTGCGACACCTGCTCGACGTAGGCAGTCACGCGTTCGCGGGCCGTGTTTGCGGCGGCGCTTGGCGCTTGCTTCCGTTCCAGGTACGCCACGGTGGCCGGCAGCGGTGCGGAGTGCTCTGTCGCGGCTGTCGGGTAGGGCGAGCCGGGAGCGCCCGTAAGCATGGTGTTCGCGTTTTTTTGATCAAAGTAAGCCACTACCGACGGCAACGGTGCCGCATGATCCTCGGCAGCGCTGGGGAACGTCGATTGGGTGACTTTCAAATGGATGTTGGTAAACGGAATGCGCACCAGCCGCTCATCCATCTGTTTACTGGTTTTGGCGGGAGCCGGTGCGACGGTTGGCGCTTGCGCCAATACCTGCGGTTGCGACGCGGGATCCATCGTCTCGACCGGCGCCTGTACCTGTGCTTGATCCTGCACTTCGGCTTGCGGCTGCGTTTGCGCCGTTACTGCCTCCGAGACTTTCTCTGTGCTTTCGTTGCTGATGGCGGCAATGCTTGCATGCGTGCCAGCAATAATTCCCGCGATGGCTAGAGCAATAGTGATGGGACTTTTCCGCATTGATTTCTCCTCGTTGATTGATTGCACTGAGCGTTGCATTAATATGATTGCATCGGGATTGTTGCTGGTGTATGCACAAATGCACATTTTCACAAACAATCCTGCAACGCTCGGTAAGTCTGACCCGGATGCAAAACGCCGGTTCGACTGATTCGGCTTAGTTTTCGATCGCTGACCGGTTAGAATAAATACGCTACACCGAAAAATTTAAATAATTGTTTAAAAACATATAGTTACAATTATTTTAGGCGTGAGCGACAGCAACGGATGCCACGCCCTTCACGCCCTTTTTCCCGCTAAGTAACCGAATTCGCCGGAAAAAAGCGGAACCCTGCGGCGCGATAGGGCGAATCATCGGCAACGGTGTCCCCCGCATAAGTAACGAGCTTGGGTAATGCCAGCGCGGCAGCCGCCGGATCGAGCCCGCGATTTAACATCAGATCGAGGTACGTGAATTCCAGCATGGCGCTTGCACCCCAATCAACGCTGGTGGTGTAACCGGAAACCGGAAACGGTTGCTTGGTCAGCGCGCGTTGTCCATCAAGCCCGACCAGGCACGACGAGAAATGCAGCAACTTCAGGTTGCCCGCGCCGCGCACACTGTCAAGCACGCGCGTGGTGTTGATGACTTCGCCATGCACGCTCAAGCCATCGGCAACCCCATGACTGGCAATCATCAGAATCGCGGGCTCGGCAATGTAGCGCAGCTCGCGGCACCAGTGATCGAGACTTTCCGCGTCGTGAAAAAACCGTTGCCGCACACGCACCTGCGGCAACCGCGCGAACACTTCACGCAACATATGCCCAAACGCATATTCGTTCTCGGCGATGCTGCGTTGCCAATGCGCCTCGAGTACCAGCAACCACGTGATGCCGCGCTGCGCCTGCACGCGCGTGCCCCGCCAGGGTTTCCATTCCTCGCTACCCACGGCTGCCGTGGCTGCCGTCGTAGTACTGGCGCGCCATTCGCCTGCAAAGCTGGTGCTGTCTTCGCTCAGTTCAAAATGTCCTTCCCCCGACACGCGTGGTTCGCGGTAGCGGAACGCCAGCTTGCCGCCGTCGCCCGCGAGAGTGTGCCCTTCGATCTCTGACGACCCCGCGCCTTCATAGGAACCATGCACGCGGTCTGCCTCGTGCAGTAGCCGCATGCGGCCGAAGTCGCTATCCCACAGGCCGTCCCAGCCGCGTTCACCTTCCCAGCGCCGCACGTGGTGATCGCCCGCAGGCGTGTAAGTGCCGGTGAATTTGCCCGCGCGCAGCAATCGAAAAACGCCCTCGCCCTGTTCATTAGGCTCTGCGTAGTGAAAACGCAAACTGTCGCCGCTGAGCGTGCCGTCGATGCGGCCTTCGGTGTCGCCGTAATGATAGATGCCGGTGATTTTTTGGCCACTTTGTTCCAGCGACATCCAGCCGAATGTGGTCAGCCATTGGCCGGGGAAACTGCGGGTGAGCGGGGTCGTGGTCATCAGAAATATCTCAATGCAGTTTGCTGCTGATCGCGCGGATATCAGCCAGCGTTTCCAGCGCGCGTATCAGATCGAACACCGCCTGGGCATCGCTGCTTGCGATGCGGGGCGCCTGCCGCGCGCAATCCATAAACTTTACATGCAGCTCGTCCCAGGTCAATTCACGCGAGGGCGACCCGGGCGGCACATCGACGCGTACGGAATCGCGGCGGCCGTCTTTAAGGTGTACCTCGACTTCCACAAAACCGCGGCTGCCGGAGCTGCGTTTGTCGAACTGCGGATCGTCGCCGCGACAGGCGGGCGTTTCGTACGCGTCGATGCGCTCATACAGCGCTGCGATTTGCGGGCGGCGCACCGCTTCATCGCTGAACGACCCCAGCGAGAATTTTCCATCAAGCACCGCAGCCGCAATCGCATACGGCAAACTGAATTTGCCTTCAAGCCCGGTGACCGGGCGCGGATAGGTGAGCACATGCATGCCGCCGGGCGGCATGCGGCAAATCAATTTTTCGACAGCGGTGGCGTCAAAGCCCAGCTTTTCCCGCAAGGTCAATACACCGTCGATGGGGCGATGCGTGGCGTAACAGCAAGGGAATTTTTTTACCGCAATGCCGGGGCTGCTGATAACGAACGGCTTGCCCAGGCCGCGCGCGGTGACCTCAGGATCGGAATCGGCTGTGCCGTAGGTGGAGAAAAATCCTGCTTTGGCTTCCATGATGTCGGGCGCAGCGGTAAAGCCCGACATCGCCAGACGCACGGCGGTCAGCGCACTGCGCGCCGCCAACCCGCTGTGCAACGGTTTGGTCATGGTGCCGAAATTGCGCCGCAGCCCGCTCGACATCGAACCGGCAATGCCCAGCGCCTGCTGAATGGCGGGCGCATCCAATCGATGCAATTTGGCCAGTGCGGCCACGCCGGAAAAAAGCGCCAGTGTGCCGGTGGCATGGTAGCCGCGCTGGTAGTGATCGTTGGTCATGCCTAACCCGATCTTGCCGCCGACTTCGACGCCGATAATGTAAGCCTCGATGAAATCCAGGCCACTCACCGGTTTGCCGTTCATACCGGCGAGCAGCGCGCTGACGATTACCACGCTCGGATGCGCGGGCATCATCGACAGCACGTCGTCGTAATCCAGTGAGTGGCCGTAGGTGCCGTTGATGAGCGCGGCGGTCTCCGGCGACGCAGTGCGCCCCGTGCCCAGGATGGGGCAGGCGCCGGATTCGCCCGCCATCTCCAGATAGCGCTGCAATGGCTCGGCCACTTCCGAGCTCACACCGGCGAGGATTACGGCAAAGGTGTCGGCGATTACCTTGATGGCTTTTTCATTGCTGCCTGCGGGGAAATCAGCGGCCGTGGTGTTGACGATGAAACCGGCGATGGCTGCAGTAGCGCCCATGATATTTCCTTCCACGATGTGATGGCGTGCTTGAAACGGTTTGAGTATTGGAATATACACAAGAAAATCCCGCGAGGTTTTTGTCATGTCCGCCGTGCAAGCGATCCCGTACGACCCGCTATTGATTGAGATTGCCGACTATGTGGATGGCTACGTCGTCACCAGCGCGCGCGCATTCGAGACCGCGCGTTACTGCCTGATCGACAGCATCGCCTGTGCGCTCGACGCACTGAATGATCCGCATTGCACACGCCTGCTGGGGCCGGTGGTGCCCGGCGCATCGATGCCCAACGGCGCGCGCGTGCCGGGCACGGACTACCAGCTTGATCCGGTGACGGCGGCTTTCAATATTGGCGCCATGGTGCGCTGGACGGATTTCAGCGACACCTGGGTGGCGGCGCAGACCTCGCACCCTTCGGACGACGTGGGCGCGATCCTCGCGGTGGCGGATGTCGTCAGCCGCGCGCGCGTGACTGAAGGCAAAGCGCCGCTGACCCTGCGCACGGTGCTGGAGGCGATGATTAAAGCGCATGAAATACAGGGCGTGCTGGGCATGGGCCAGAGTTTGAATCCGCACGGCATCGACCACGTGCTGCTGGTGAAAATCGCCTGTGCCGCAGTTGTCACCAAGCTGTTGGGTGGCACGCGCGATCAGATCATGGCGGCCACCTCGCTGGCGTTTTTTGATCCGCCGTTGTGCGTGCATCGCTTCGGCTCCAACACCGGGCCGCGCAAAGGCTGGGCGGCGGCCGAAGCCGGCAGCCATGCGGTGCGCCTGGCGCTGATGGCGGTGAAAGGCGAGCCGGGTTATGCGCAGGTGTTGAGCCATCCGCGGTGGGGCTTTAACAAAACACGAATGAACGGCATCGAGTTCAAGCGCGGCGCTGACTTCGGCACACGGGTGATGGAAAACGTGATTTTCAAAATCATGGGGCCGGTGGTGATACACGCACAGTCGTCGATTGAGTGCGCGCTGGAACTGTCGCCGCGCGTGCGCGAGCGGCTGGACGAAATCATGGCGATCAAATTATTTACCCACCAGCGCACGCTTGAAACCATCGACAAAACCGGCCCGCTGCGTAACCCCGCCGACCGCGATCACTGTCTGCAATACGCAGTAGCGGTTTCGTTGCTGCGCGGCAAGCTCACCGCCGCCGATTACGAAGACCAAGCCGCCGCCGACCCGCGCATCGACCGCTTGCGCGCGTTGATGACGGTGACGGAAGACCCGGCCTATACCGCGCGTTATGCCGATGGCGCGTTGCGCGCGAATCCGAACGGGATTGAAATTCTGTTCAAGGATGGAACCCGCAGCGGCTTGATCGAGCGCGATAATCCGGTGGGGCATCCGTCACGGCGAGATGAAGGAATTCATTTGTTAATCAATAAGTTACAACATAGATTGGCTGCGCGCTACGGCGGCGGGCGGCAACAGGAAATAATTCGCCTGTGTCTCGATCACCCGCGGCTCCTGCAAACGGCAGTGCCGGATTTCACGAACCTGCTGGCCGCATCCCTTTCGACAACCTCCACGAAAGCATAAACATCATGACAGCAAAAAACGGTTGGGGACTCATCGGCACCGGCAGAATCGCGGAAGATCGCATGCTGCCCGGCATCAATTCGTACGCAGGCAATCAACTCATCGGCGTGGTCAGCCGTGATCAGGCGCGCGCGAATGATTTCGCCAGGCGTTTTAATGCAAAGCACGCCTACACCAGCTACGACGACCTGCTGTGCAACCCGGAAGTAACGGTGGTGGCGATACACACGCCGAATTCGCTGCACGCCGAACAGGCGATCGCCGCCGCGCGCGCGGGCAAGCATGTGTTTTGCGACAAGCCGATGGCCACCTCGGTAGCCGACGCCGAACGTATCGTGCG
>JAYVQD010000373.1:0-21102 GCA_043777275.1 Nitrosomonadales bacterium | reverse complement strand
GCTGGGCTTGTCGCTGCGCGGCTCGGGCTTCAATTCGGTAAGCGCGAGCGGCATCTCGCGCGGCATGCGCCGTGCGTAGTCGTCAAACCCGGCGTTGATCCATTCCGGCATGCGATGTCCGACCGCGACGATACGCAGCTTCACTGCGTTACGCGGGCTTTGCGCGGCTGCGGCGCGACGCAGCCGGTTTGCGGGACGCCGTCTGCTTACGCGGTGCGGCGGGTTTGCGTGGTGTGGTGGCTTTGGTAGCTTTGGTAACGCGTGCAACCTTCGGCGCTTTAGCGCCCTTGGAAACCTTGGTGACCCTGGCGACCTTTGCCCCCGTGGCGCGCTTGGTAGGTTTGGCGGGTTTCTCAGACTTCGTGGCAGACTTCGCGGGCTTTACGGATTTCACGGATTTCGGCGCGGACGCCCACAACTCTTCGAGGTTGTAGTACTGGCGGATTGCCGGTTGCATGATATGCACCACCGCCGCACCGACATCCACCAGCAGCCACTCGCCGGTTTTTTCGCCTTCAACGCCGTAAATCTTGCCGCCCGCCGCTTTGACTTTTTCCTGCACGTTGCCCGCCAGCGCGCGGCAATGGCGGTTGGAGTCACCCGTGGCAACGATGACTTTATCGAAATAAGCGGTCATTTTTTTGACGTCGAATACCACGATATCGCGCGCTTTGATGTCTTCCAGTGCGTCAAACGCGATCCGGGAGATTTTATCGAGTCTCATCATGATATTAAATTTTCCTTTAAAAACAATTTCTTATCGTTAATATAATCCAGAACAGCAGTCGGCAACAAGTAGCGGGCACTGCGCCGCAAGCGTATCAACTCACGCACCTGGGTGGCCGAAATATCCAGCGCGGTAATCGGCACTTCGACGATAACGCCCGTTGCCGTATGGTTCACCGCGTGATGCGCTGCGTGGCGGTCGTGGCCGCGCCGCTGCGTGAATTCACGCGCCAGCGCCGTGGGCATCTCGCCCGATACCAATACCGAGCCGGGCCGATGCGCCACCGCGATATGCGCGAGGGCGAAGATTTCCTGCCAGCGATGCCACGACTCGAACCCGAGGAACGCATCCGCACCCATCATCAATACCAGCGGTCGTGTTGCGCCCAGTTCCGCACGCAACTCGCGCAGCGTATCGAACGTGTACGACTTGCCGGTGCGTCGCACCTCTCTTTCATCCAGCACAAACAGCGGATTGCCCTCGATCGCGCACTTGACCATCGCCACGCGATCCGCGACCGGCGTTTGCGGGGTTGCCCGGTGCGGCGGCGTGCCGCCGGGTATAAAACGAATTTCGCCGAGCGCCAACGTGTCCGCTACTTCTTGCGCCAGACGCAAGTGCCCCAGATGAATCGGATTAAACGTGCCACCGAGAATGCCGATGGCTTCATGGTTCACTGCACTCAAAGTACCAGTCTGCGAATATCGGAAAGCGTTTGCGACAGGAACGACACAAAGCGCGCGCCTTGCGCGCCGTCGATCACCCGGTGATCGTACGACAGCGACAACGGCAGCATCAGCCGCGGCTGGAATGCCGTGCCGTCCCACACTGGCTTCATTGAGGCCTTGCCCACACCGAGGATGGCCACTTCCGGCGCGTTGATGATGGGCGTAAACATCGTGCCCCCCAAGCCGCCAAGACTGGAAATCGAAAAACAGCCGCCCTGCACATCGGCCGGTGCGATTTTGCCGCTGCGCATGCGCTCGCTCACCGCGCCGAGCTCCTGCGCGAGTTCGTACAAGCCTTTTTTGTCAACGTCGCGCAGCACCGGCACCACCAGCCCGTTGGGCGTATCGACCGCGACACCAATATGAAAATACTGCTTCAGCACCAGACTCTCGCCATCAGCCGATAGCGACGAATTGAATTCAGGGAATCGCTTCAGCGCCACCACCGACGCTTTCAACAAAAAACCCAGCATGGTGATCTTGACGCCTTTCTTTTTGGCTTCTTCGGATTGCGATTTGCGGAAGACTTCGAGGTCGGTGATGTCGGCTTCATCATGCTGCGTGACGTGCGGAATGCTCACCCAGTTGCGATGCAAAAACCCGCCCGACAGTTTGCGGATGCGCGACAGCGGTTTGGTTTCAATGCCGCCGAATTTCGCGAAATCGATTTGTGGCATCGGCGGCAGATTAAAGCCCAGTGTTCCCATTGCGCCGGTGCCTGCGGTTCCAGTTCCACCATGAGGCTGCGCCAACGCCGCTTTCACATACGCCTGCACGTCTTCGCGCAGGAGGCGATTTTTCGGGCCGCTGCCTTTGACGCGCGACAGATCAACGCCCAGCTCGCGCGCGAACTGCCGCACCGATGGGCTGGCGTGCGCCATGCGCTGTTGCGTGTCGTCTATGGGTACTGACGTTTGCGCCGGCGCGGGCGGGCGCGCAGCGGGCGCAGCGACGGGCACAGCGGGCGCGGGTGCAGATTGCGTTACCGGCGCTGCGACCGTCACAGGAGCCGCAGGTGCAGCTTTTGCATCACTATCAACCGGCTCCAACTTCAGCACCAGCGTGCCCTTCGACACTTTGTCGCCGGGCTTGATAACGACTTCTTTCACCACACCACTCGCTGGCGACGGCACATCCATCGTCGCTTTGTCCGACTCCAGCGTCATCAGCGATTCTTCGAGCTTGACCGTGTCGCCCGCTTTGACGAATACCTCGATCACGGGAATATTTTTATAGTCGCCGATGTCGGGAACGGTGACTTCTATGACGTTTGCCATGGGTAGGTTTTATGTTGTAAGTATATGTTTTTAAACAATAATTTATACTACTTATTATACTGATGTGGGGCTGGGCTTTTCGGTATCGATGCTATAGCGTTTGATCGCCTCGGTCACGGTGGCGCGCGGAATCGCTTCCTGATCGGCCAGCGCCTTGAGTGCGGCGACGGCGACGTAGTTGCGATCCACTTCAAAGAAACGGCGCAACGCGCGGCGCGTGTCGGAGCGGCCAAAGCCGTCGGTGCCGAGCACCGTGTAGTGCTGCGCCGGCATGAATGCGCGTATCTGATCGGCGTAGTTCTTCATGTAATCGGTCGCGGCGACGACCGGCCCGGCTCTGTCTTTAAGGCATTGCTCGACATACGACAGCCGCGGCGCCGCCTCGGGATGCAGGGTGTTCCAGCGCTGCGCGTCAAGACCGTCGCGCCGCAATTCGTTAAAGCTGGTGACGCTCCAGATATCCGCCGCAACGCCGTAATCTTTATCCAGCATCTCGGCGGCGGCAATCACTTCGCGCAGGATGGTGCCGCTGCCCAGCAATTGCACGCGCGGCTGATTTTTCTTCGCCTTGCCACCCGCGTGAGCCGCCGCGCCGCCTTCGGCGAATAAATACATGCCGCGCAGGATGTCTTTTTCCACACCCTCAGGCATCGCCGGATGCGTGTAGTTTTCATTCATCACGGTGATGTAATAAAAGACGTCTTCCTGCTCCTGATACATGCGCCGCATGCCGTCCTGAATAATCACCGCCAGTTCATAGGCAAAGGTCGGGTCGTACGAAATGCAGTTGGGAATGGTTGCCGCCATCAGGTGACTGTGACCGTCTTCGTGCTGCAAGCCTTCGCCGTTCAGGGTGGTGCGCCCCGCCGTGCCGCCGAGCAGGAATCCACGCGCGCGCATGTCGCCCGCCGCCCACGCCAGATCGCCGATGCGCTGAAAGCCGAACATGGAGTAGAAAATATAAAACGGCATCATCATCTGCCCGTGGTTGGCGTACGCCGTGGCCGCAGCAATCCACGATGACATCGCGCCGGCTTCGTTGATGCCCTCTTGCAGCATCTGCCCGGTTTTGTCTTCCTTGTAGAACATCAGTTGATCGGCGTCCTGCGGCGTGTAAAGCTGGCCCACGCTCGAATAAATGCCAAACTGGCGGAACATGCCTTCCATACCGAAGGTGCGCGATTCATCCGGCACGATCGGCACCACGAACTTGCCGATTTTTTTGTCGCGGATCACCGTGTTTAAAATGCGCACGAACGCCATGGTGGTGGAAATCTCGCGCGCCTCGGTGCTTTTCAGTTGCGCCTCGAACGCCGACAGCGGCAGCACTTCCAGCGGCGGCGCACGGCGCTTGCGCGAGGGCAGCGAACCGCCCATGGCTTCGATGCGGCTACGGAAATATTTCATTTCGGGCGCGTCTTCCGGCGGACGGTAGAACGGCACCTTCTCCAACTGGTCATCGGGAATCGGCACGTTGAAGCGGTCGCGAAACGCCTTGATCGAAGAGGTGCCCATCTTTTTTTGCTGATGGGTAATATTTTGCCCCTCGCCGGATTCGCCCATGCCGTAACCCTTGATGGTCTTGGCGAGGATGACCGTCGGCTGACCCACATGTTTGGTCGCCGCCGCATACGCAGCATACATTTTGTGCGGATCGTGGCCGCCGCGATTCAGGCGCCAGATGTCGTCGTCGGACATGTTGGCGACCAGTGCGGCCAGTTCCGGGTATTTGCCGAAGAAGTGCTTGCGCACATACGCGCCGTCCTGCGATTTCATCACCTGGTATTCGCCGTCCACGCATTCTTCCATGCGTTTTAACAGCATGCCGGATTTGTCTTTGAGGAACAGCGCGTCCCAATACGAACCCCACACCACTTTGATCACGTTCCAGCCGGAGCCGCGAAAATCGGCTTCGAGTTCCTGGATGATTTTACCGTTGCCGCGCACCGGACCGTCGAGCCGCTGCAGGTTGCAGTTAACGACAAAAATCAGGTTGTCGAGTTTTTCACGCCCCGCCAGCGAAATCGCGCCCAGCGATTCAGGCTCGTCCATTTCGCCGTCGCCCATGAACGCCCACACCTTGCGGCCCTGCGCTGGGATGATACCGCGGTCACTCAGGTAACGCTTGAAGCGCGCCTGATAAATCGCCATCAGCGGGCCGAGCCCCATCGACACCGTGGGAAACTGCCAGAAATCCGGCATCAGCCACGGATGCGGATACGATGACAAGCCCTTGCCATCGACCTCCTGGCGGAAATGCACGAGCTGGTCTTCGGTGATGCGCCCTTCGAGAAACGCGCGCGCATACACGCCGGGCGCGGAATGGCCCTGAAAATAAATCAGGTCGCCGAGAAATTTGTCATTCGCGGCACGGAAAAAATGATTGAAACCGACGTCATACAAAGTCGCGGCGGACGCAAAGCTCGCGATATGCCCGCCCAGATCGGACGATTCCTTGTTGGCGCGCACCACGGTGGCCATCGCATTCCAGCGCACCAGCGAACGGATACGATGTTCCATTTCCGGGTCGCCCGGCGAGCGTTCTTCGCGGTCGGGCGGGATGGTGTTCATGTAAGCGGTATTCGCATTGTACGGAATGTAAGCGCCGGAACTGCGCGCGCGCGCCACCAGTTGTTCGAGCAGGAACTTGGCGCGTACCGGGCCCTCGTGTTCGATCACGCCATCGAGCGCATCAAGCCACTCGCGGGTTTCCTGCGGATCAGCGTCGGGCACGGGGTGGTTCAGGTCGTTCATGTCCATAGCGATTACCTTTGTGGGGCTTTTTCTGGCGAGCCGTAACCATTATCCGATAGCGACTCTTGGTGACAAACGTGGCGCTTGTGGCACCGCGCCCGGTGTGGCGAATTATAGCATTCGCTGGAAGGCGACCTTACATTTCAACAACGGAAATTAT
The DNA here is from genome assembly GCA_043777275.1 of Nitrosomonadales bacterium. Classification (GTDB taxonomy): domain Bacteria; phylum Pseudomonadota; class Gammaproteobacteria; order Burkholderiales; family SG8-41; genus UBA5216. Next base: position 15,456 of record JAYVQD010000373.1, on the reverse strand, counting down.
ATCGTAAGTATTTGTTTTTAATGAGTTTATCGTACTAACACCATGGGCTTTAAACCCATCGCCTGACTGATGCGATCAGCCGCCTGCCGCGCGTCGTTATGGCTCGCGTACGGTCCCGCATGCACGCGAAACAAACCGTCGCGCGTGTACACCTGCAACTGCGTCGCCAGCCACGCCTGCTCCGAGCGCATGCGCCCGGCGTACGCCTCTGCGTTGTCGCGTGAACCGAACGCCGCGAGTTGCAGATAGATGCCACCAGCGTCCGTGGCCATCGGGATCTGCCGCTCGGTGATCTCGGTTACCGCTGGCGGCACCGGGCTGGCCGGTGTTGCGGCGGGAGCCGCACGCGGCGTCTCCGCGACGGAGGGCGGCGCGCCCGGCAGGATGGTTTCCACATCCACCATCGCGCTGCCCCCGGCCAGCACGCCGAGTTTATAGGCTGCCGTGTAGGATAAATCGATCAGGCGGCTGTCGATAAACGGCCCGCGGTCATTGACCCGCACCACCACCGACTTACCTGTGGCGACGTTGGTAACGCGCGCATAACTCGGTAACGGCAGCGTGGGATGCGCCGCCGTCATGCCGTACATGTCGTAGATTTCTCCGGTTGATGTTTGCTTGCCGTGATAACGCCGTCCGTACCACGATGCCACGCCGCGCGCGCGATACGGCGCAAGCGCCGTCATCGGCACATAGTTGCGGCCCATCACGGTGTAGGGCCGCACCGCGCCGCGATGCAACGCTTCAACACGCGGCACGGCATCGGCAACGCTGTCGAGATTCGCCGGTGCATTGTCGCCGGGGCCGTCATCGAGATAGTAACCGCCACCTTTAGTCGCCGGTGCGGCAGGCGGCGCTTTGACAGACGGCGCGTCGCGTGTGGGCGTTGTGCTGCAAGCGGAGAGCAGAGCAAATATAAGGATGAACAAGGGCACACTTGAAGCGGAGCAGGCGGAAGGATGAGGGATGAAAACAACCTGACCGATGGTCTGCCTTTGACTTTTTCCATCCTTCATCCTTCCACCTTCATCCTTTGCCGTCATGTGCGCACCAGATTTCTATGCGTATGGATGCTCATCAGAACGCCAAACCCCAAGCACAAAGTCACTAAAGAAGTGCCGCCGTAACTAATCATCGGCAACGGCACGCCCACCACCGGCAAAATGCCGCTGACCATGCCCATGTTGACAAAAGCGTAGGTAAAAAAAGTCAATGTAATCGCACCCGCGAGCAGCCGCGTGAACAGGGTGGAGGCTTGCGCGGCGATGACAAAGCCGCGCGAAATCACCAGCAGGAACAACGTCAGCAGCACGATGTTGCCCACCAGGCCGAACTCTTCCGAATACACCGCGAAGATAAAATCGGTGGTGCGCTCCGGGATGAAATCCAGATGCGTTTGGGTGCCGCTCATCCAGCCCTTGCCGGTAACGCCGCCGGAGCCGACCGCGATGGTGGACTGTATGGTGTGATAACCCTTGCCCAAGGGATCTTGCATGGGATCGATTAACATCAGAATGCGCTGCCGCTGATAGTCGTGCATGAAAGACCACGCAACGGGCGCACTCGCCAGCCCGGCCACGCCCAGCCCGATAATGATTTTCCAGAACAGCCCGGCGAGAAACAGCACATAGCCGCCGCTCGCCAGGATCAAAATCGCGGTGCCCAGATCGGGCTGACGCGCGATCAGCGCCACCGGGATCAACAGCACGATCGTGGCCATGAAAAAATTGCGCGCACGCAAAGTGCCTTCATAGCGATGGAAATACCAGGCCAGCATCAGCGGCGCGGCAATTTTCATCAGTTCGGAAGGCTGGATGCGCGTCACGCCGATGTTCAGCCAGCGGCGCGCGCCATTAACGATTTCGCCCTTCCACGCCACCCCCACCAGCAATATCAGCCCGACAACGAATACCGGCAGCGCCAAACGCAGCAAAATATGCGGCGGTATGTTGGCGAACACCCACATGACGGCCAACGCGACCAGCATATTCATCATCTGTCCGCTGACGCGCAGCCAGCCCGCATTCGACGCGCTATACAGCACCGTCAGCCCGGTGGCCATCAACAACAACACCGCGCCGAGCAGCGGGCCGTCGATGTGCGCCGTCAGCAAGCGTCCCGCACGACGCAAATACCAGGCGATCATTTTGCCGCCGCCACGGGTTTTTTGCCCAGCAGGTAGTAATCAAACACCTGACGCGCGATCGGCGCCGCTGATTTCGCGCCGAATCCCGCGTTCTCGACAATCACCGCCAACGCAATGGTCGGGTTCTCCGCAGGCGCGTAGGCGACAAACAATGCGTGGTCGCGAAACCGTTCCTGCACCCGGCTTTCGACATATTTTTCGCCCTGCTTGATCGCGATCACCTGCGAGGTGCCGGTCTTGCCCGCGCTGACATACTCCGCGCCGGCAAATACGGAGGCGCTGGTACCTTCTTTGTTCACGCCGACCAGCGCTTTTTTGATCACGTCGAGATGCTGCGGATCCACGTCGAGCGTGCGGTGCGGCTTGGATTCGACCGGCGTGCGCACTTTGCTGCGCACGTCCTCCATATAATCCACCACGTGCGGACGGAACATCACGCCGTCGTTGGCCACGGCGGCAATCGCCGACGCCAACTGCAACGGCGTGTACGAGTTGTAGCCCTGACCAATGCCGATGCTGATGGTTTCACCGGCGAACCATTTTTGCTTGAAGCGCCGCATCTTCCATTCCTGCGACGGCAGAATACCCGCCGCTTCGCCGGTGAGATCGATGCCGCTGCGCGAGCCGAATCCCAGCCGTGTCATGAAATTTGAAATGGCATCAATGCCCATCTCGTTGGCGAGTATGTAGTAGTAAGTGTCGCACGACACCACAATCGATTTATACATATCGACCGCACCATGCCCGAACTCCGCATCGTCACGAAAGCGGTGATTGCCGAACTGGAAATAACCCGGATCGCTGATCGCCTGTTGCGGCGTACGTTTGCCGGTGGTCAACGCCGCCAGCGCCATAAAGGGTTTAAACGTCGAACCCGGCGGATAGGTGCCGGCCAGCGCGCGGTTCAACATCGGGCGGTCCGGCGAATCGCGCAGCTCGCCCCAGCTTTGCGGGTCGATGCCTTCGACAAATAAATTCGGGTCGAAACCGGGCTTGCTGACAAAGGCCAGCACGCCGCCGCTGCGCGGATCAAGCGCCACCAACGCGCCACGGCGCTCACCGAAAGCCTTGTCCACCAGCGCCTGCAGACCCGCATCGAGTTTGAGCGCGAGGTTAGCGCCCGATACCGGTGGCGTGCGCGACAACACGCGCACCACGCGTCCGCCGGAATCGATCTCGACCTGTTCCACGCCCGTGGTGCCGTGCAACACGCTTTCATAGCTCTGTTCCAGCCCTACTTTGCCGATGTAATCGGTACCGCGGTAGTTCGCCAGCACACCATCGGTCTCGAGATTCTCGAGGTCTTTTTTGTTGATGCGCCCGATATAACCAATAACGTGCGAAAACAGTTCGCCCTGCGGATACTGCCGGAACAGCCGTGCCTTGATTTCCACACCCGGAAATCGATAACGATGCGCGGCAAAGCGCGCAATTTCCTCATCCGCCAGGCGTGAACGTATCGGCAGACTTTCAAAGCGTTTGCTTTCCTCCAGCAATTGTTTAAAGCGACGGCGGTCACGCGGCGTGATTTCCACTATGTCGGAGAGTTGTTCGATGGTGTTATTGACATCCATCCCTGGCGTCTTGCCCGGCGTGATTTCCAGTGTGTGCGCCGTGTAATTGAATGCGAGCTGCACGCCGTTGCGGTCGTAAATCACCCCGCGTCCCGGCGTTACCGGCACCACCGACATGCGGTTGGCTTCGGCCAGCGTGTGGTAGTGATCGTGCTGTATGACCTGCAAGTAGGCAAACCGCGCCAGCAACAGGCCAAACATCACCAGCACGAACCCCGACATGATTGCGAGCCGCAGGTTGAACTCATGCGATTCGCGTTGCGCATCGCGGAATTCGATGCCGGGGTTGAACAACATGTCAGATCTGATCCGGATCGAAACGCGGCCGCTGCGGCAGTTTGAGCAAGAACGACAGCGCCGGCCACAACACGCCGCCGATCACGCTACCCAGGAAATACCAGTAACCCGGGAAATCGCTGCCGGCGACGAGCCGGATCAACAGAATGATCACATCATTCAACAGCAGCAGCGGCACCACATGCAGCACCTGTGGCGTCATCGAAAACTGCTGCACGCGCCGGTGCAACGCGATGCCGGTGTAAGCAACGATGGTGTAGGCAAGGGCGTGCTGGCCGAACAGGCTGCCGTCGGCGACATCCATCAGCAAACCCAGCACCCACGCAATGCCGAAGCCGATCTTGCGCGGCCGATCGATGCACCAGTAGAGCAACACCAACGCCACGAAATCCGGGCGCACCAGCAAACCCCAGCCGGACCACGGCAACAGATTCAGCAACAGCGCCGCCACCAGTGTCGCTACGATGAATCCGGTTTTGGCGGGGCGTAATATTTCTTCCGGCGTGCCGGGATATAAATTAATCATAGGTCGTTCACGGATGCCTCATTCGCCTTTGTTACCACCGCCGCCTTTGTTACCACTGTCACCTTTGCTCCCCCTTGCCTGCCTTGCTCCCGACGCTTGCCTTGCGCGCCCGCGGCGATTTTTCCGCTTCTTCCACCGGGCGCGGCGGCAGGTTGGTCGCCGCATGCACCACGAATACACGGGCATGACTGCCTACGCTGCCCAACGGCCGGCAGAGTACTTTGGCGAATACCTGCGCCGGATTGTGTTCGACCGTGGACACTTCCGCGACCAACAGCCCCGCAGGATAAACACCGTCGATGCCGGAGGTGACAAGCTGATCGCCTTTTTTCACATCCGCATTGAGCGGCGCAAACTGCAATTCGAGCGCCCCTTGCACCCCCGTACCTGCCAGCACTGAACGCAATCCGCTGCGCAGGTTGAGCACCGGCACCAAGTGTCCTTTATCGGTAATCAGCGTCACTTCCGACAACATCGGATAAACCCGCGTTACCTGCCCCACGACACCGGAACCATCGACCACGGGATAGCCGGCATGCACGTCGTGCTGCGTCCCTTTGTCGATCACGATGCGCCGCGAAAACGGATCGCGCGCGGCATACAGCACCTCCGCCAACGTAGACTTTCCTTCCAACCGCTGGCGGACTTCAAGCAACGTGCGTAGATGCGCATTCTCGGATTCGAGCACCTTGGCTTGTTGCACTCGCGTCGCGCTGGCCAGTTGGTCGTGACGAAGTTGTGCGTTTTCGTCACGCAAGGTGGCATGCGTGACGAAAAAATCGCCTATCCGAAGCATCAGGCTCGCAGGCACCGCGGCGACGCGTTGCAAGGGATAGATGACGACCGCGGCCACCTGCCGCAGCGGCTCCAGATACTTGTACCGCGCGTCGGCCACCAGCAGCGCCAGCGACAGTAGCGAAAACGTCAGCAGGCGGGCACGCGGACTGGGACCGGTTTTAAAGAAGGGCAGCGGCGTGTGTTCCATCACTCAGCCGGGGCTGCCATCACGTGCTCAGTTGCGTACTCAGTGACGCAATCAGTTACGTACTCATAGGCATACGCGATCACGCGCGTAGTTACTCATCGTAGGCAAAAATGGTGTCGTAGCGCTCTTCCAGCGCCTTGCCCGATCCGCGCACGACACACGTCAGCGGGTCTTCCGCGATCACCACCGGCAAACCGGTTTCTTCCATCAGCAGGCGATCAATGTCGCGCAACAGCGCGCCGCCGCCGGTAATCACCATGCCTTTTTCGGCTATATCCGCCGCCAGTTCGGGCGGGGTTTGTTCGAGCGCGGATTTAACCGTGCTCACGATGTTGTTCAACGGCTCGGTCAATGCTTCGAGAATTTCGTTGCTGGTAATGGTAAAGCTGCGCGGGATGCCTTCGGCGAGATTGCGGCCCTTGACCACTTTTTCACGCACTTCAGACCCGGGGAAGGCAGAACCGATTTCTTTTTTGATTTGCTCCGCAGTGCTTTCACCGATCAGCATGCCGTAGTTGCGGCGTATGTAGTTGATGATGGCTTCGTCGAACTTGTCGCCGCCGACGCGCACCGATCCTTTGTAGACCAGTCCGCCCAGCGCGATCACGCCGACTTCGGTGGTGCCGCCGCCGATATCCACCACCATGGAGCCGGTGGCTTCACCGACCGGCATATCCGCGCCGATGGCGGCGGCCATCGGCTCTTCAATCAGATTGACCTTCGAGGCGCCCGCGCCCAAGGCGGATTCACGAATCGCGCGCCGCTCAACCTGGGTTGATCCGCAGGGCACGCAGATGATAATGCGCGGACTCGGCCGAAAGAACCGCGAACGGTGTACCTTGCGAATGAAGTGTTTCAACATCTGCTCGGTCACGGTGAAATCGGCAATCACGCCGTCTTTCATCGGACGGATCGCGGTAATGTTGCCCGGCGTGCGCCCCAGCATCAGCTTGGCGGCCAAGCCAACCTCCTGGATCACTTTCTTGCCGTTGGCGCCGCCGTCCTGGCGTATCGCCACTACCGAGGGCTCGTCGAGCACGACGCCTTTGCCGCGCATGAATATCAGCGTATTCGCGGTGCCGAGATCAATCGCGAGGTCTTCGTTAAAGTAGCTGCTCAGAAAACCAAACATAGTTTCTTTCTATTCGTTGCCAGTGGTTTCTACTGGTATTTCTATTGGCGGAATCGCGCTTTGCGGTACTGCCGTGATGGCCGATTATGATACCCTATGATACTCAATGATGCTTTGATTTGTTGCTGTAACTTTACAGGACTCACCGGAACTTTTCATGGCTCTCACGCTGGATGATGTGAAGCGTGTCGCGCACCTCGCGCGCATCGCGATCAACGACGCCGAGGCGCAATCCACACAGGCGCATCTTGCCGGCATTTTCAAACTGATCGGTGAAATGGAAGCGGTCGATGTCAGCGCAATCGCGCCCATGTCCCACGCACAAGACCTCGTGCAGCGCTTGCGCGATGACCTCGTAACAGAAACCGATCTGTCCAGCCAGCGCCTGCGCTTTCAGGCCATCGCGCCGCAGGTCGAAGGCGGACTTTACCTCGTTCCCAAAGTCATTGAGTAGGTCATTGAACAGCGCCTATTGAGCTGCCCCTACCTCCGAAAAACGCCCGCCTCCCTTCGACCATTCAGTCACCCGCGCCATGCTGCACGCCACCCTCAAACAGTTGTCTGACGGCCTTGCCACCGGAAAGTTCTCCAGTGTCGAGGTCGCACAATTTTTTATCAATAGAATCAATAGCTTAAACAAATCTCTCAATAGCTTCATCTCGCTTAACACAGAAAAAAGTCTGGCGCAGGCGCACGCTGCGGACGCGTTACGCGCCGCCGGTCGAGCGCAACCGCTGACCGGCGTGCCGATCGCGCAGAAAGATATTTTTTGCGCCGAGGGCTGGCTCACGACCTGCGGCTCGAAGATGCTGTCGAACTTCGTGTCGCCTTACGACGCCCATGTGATTGAGCGCTTTAACGCCGCTGGTGCGGTCAATCTGGGCAAGACCAATATGGACGAGTTTGCCATGGGCTCGTCGAACGAAACCTCTTTCTACGGCCCGGTGCGCAATCCCTGGGATCGCGAGCGGGTTCCGGGCGGCAGTTCGGGCGGTTCTGCGGCAGCGGTCGCCGCCCGCCTTGCGCCCGCCGCCACCGGCACCGATACCGGCGGCTCGATTCGCCAACCGGCGGCGTTCACCGGCATCTGCGGCTTAAAGCCCACCTACGGTGTGGTGTCGCGCTATGGCATGATTGCTTTCGCCTCCAGCCTCGATCAGGGCGGCCCGATGGCACGCAGCGCCGAAGACCTGGCGCTGATGATGAATGTGATGGCGGGTTTCGATGCGCGCGACTCCACCAGCCTGCAACGCGAGCCCGAAGATTATGCCGGCGAATTGACCGCACCGCGGTCCGCGCCGCTGTCGGGATTGCGTATCGGCCTGCCCAAAGAATTTTTCGCTGCGGGCGCGTCGGCGGATGTGCTCAAAGCGGTCGAAAGCGCTATCGCCGAGTATCGCAAACTCGGTTGCGAAATCGTGGAGGTCAGCCTGCCGAATATGGCGCTGTCGGTGCCGGTTTACTATGTGCTGGCGCCTGCGGAAGCCTCCAGCAATCTGTCGCGCTTTGACGGCGTGCGCTACGGCTACCGCGCAAAAGATTACGCCAACCTGAACGACATGTATGCAAAAACCCGCGCCGAAGGTTTCGGCGCGGAGGTCAAACGACGCATCCTGATCGGTGCCTATGTGCTGTCGCATGGTTACTACGATGCCTATTACATCCGCGCGCAAAAACTGCGGCGCCTGATCGCGCAGGATTTCACCGAGGCGTTTAAATGCTGCGATGTCATCATGGGCCCGACCAGCCCCTCCACCGCCTTCAAGATCGGTGAGAAATCCGGCGATCCGGTGCAGATGTATCTGTCGGACATTTACACCATCGCGGTGAACCTGGCCGGACTGCCGGGCTTGTCGATCCCTTGTGGGTTCGACAGTGGCGGCTTGCCGGTGGGGCTGCAAATTATCGGCAACTATTTCTCGGAAGCACGCATGTTGAATGTGGCGCATCAATATCAGCACGTGACCGACTGGCATACGCGGGCACCGAAGGATATCGAAGACGTCCCCTCGCTTGAAGGGACGACAGCGCCATGAAATGGGAAGTCGTCATCGGCCTCGAAACCCACGCCCAGTTATCAACTGTGTCGAAGATTTTTTCGGGCGCACCCACGGCGTTCGGCGCGCCGCCCAACACGCAGGCCTGCGCCGTCGATCTCGCGCTGCCCGGCGTGCTGCCGGTGCTGAACAAGGGCGCGGTCGAACGCGCCGTACGCTTCGGCCTGGCGGTGGGCGCAAAAATCAATCGCCGCTCGATATTCGCGCGCAAGAATTACTTCTATCCCGATCTGCCCAAGGGCTATCAGATCAGTCAGTATGAACTGCCGATCGTCGAGGGCGGTTCGCTCACCGTTCTGGTAGGCGATAGCGAAAAAACCGTGCGCTTGACACGCGCCCATCTCGAAGAAGACGCAGGCAAATCACTGCACGAAGATTTTCATGGCGCCACCGGCATCGACTTGAATCGCGCGGGCACGCCGCTGCTCGAAATCGTCACCGAACCGGACATGCGCTCATCCGCCGAGGCGGTGGCCTACGCCCGCGCGCTGCACGCATTGGTGCGCTGGATCGATATCTGCGACGGCAATATGCAGGAAGGCTCGTTTCGGTGTGACGCCAATGTATCGGTACGGCCCGTGGGTGAAGAAAAACTCGGCACGCGCTGTGAGATTAAAAATCTGAACTCGTTTCGTTTTCTGGAAAAAGCGATTGAATTTGAAATCCGCCGCCAGATCGAACTCATCGAAGACGGCGGCAGGGTGGTGCAGGAAACGCGGCTCTACGATCCGGACAAGGACGAAACCCGCTCGATGCGCTCGAAGGAAGACGCGCACGACTATCGCTATTTCCCTGACCCCGATTTGCTGCCCGTGGAAGTCAGCGACGCAACGCTGCAAGCCATTCAGTCGGAACTGCGCGAGTTGCCGCAAGCGAAACGGTCGCGCTTTATCGCAACCTATGGCGTCAGCGTCTACGATGCGTCCGTACTGACCAGCAGCCGCGAATTGGCCGACTACTTTGAAGCCGCGGCGCTGGGCGCCGATGCAAAAATAGCCAAGTTATGCGCGAATTGGGTGGTGGGCAACGTCAATGCGCGGCTGAACGATGACAGTCTCGATATCACGCAAAGCAAAGTCAGCAGCACGCAGTTGCGACGCCTGGTCGATCGCGTCGCCGATGGCACCATCTCCGGCAAGATCGCACGCGAGGTTTTTGATGCGCTGTGGGCACAGCAGGCCGATTCGGCCAACAGCGCGGATTCTGTAGATTTTATTATTAAAAACAAAGGGTTACAACAAATATCCGACGGCGGCGCGATTGAAAAAATCGTCGACGAGGTGCTGGCCGCCAACGCCCAACAAGTCGCCGATTACAAAGCCGGCAAGGAAAAAGCGTTTAATTCACTGGTCGGCCAGGTGATGAAAGCGAGCAAGGGAAAAGCCAACCCGCAGCAGGCGACCGACATTCTCAAACGCAAGTTGGCCGAATAGAACGTTCAACGTTCGCGTTCTATCCGGCTATTTCAGCAATTCCGGCAATCCGAGTTATTTTTTCGCCGCTGCGGGCGCGGCAGCCGATGCAGCCGCGGGAGCGGTTACTGCGGTTGCGGGTGCTGTCGCCGCTGGTGTTGTGGCCGCTGGTGCTGCCGCAGCAGGCGTGATGCCCCTGATCTCCATGTAGCGCTTTTTGTAGGCTGCATACTTGGCCATGGTGTCCTGCTTTTCTTTTTCCTTGGCGGCGATGTCCTGATCGAGACGCGATTTGTCACTCTCGGCACGCACCAGATCATCCTTAAGGCCCTGCGGCGCGGGTTTCTTGTCCTTGTTGGTTTTTTCGAATGCGGCGGAACGCTGCTGCGCGTCGGCCAGCCGTTCGGTGGCCACCTTCAGTGCGCCGCGCTGCTGGGCCATATTGTTATCCAGCGCCTGTAGCTCGCGATCGCGTTTCAAATCGATTTCTTTCTCGTTGGAGAAAGTATTTACCAGCGCGGAATCCTGGCGCTTCTGCTCCGCCGCCCGTTTTTGTTCTTCGGCCTTGGCGTCGGCTTGTTCCTTTTCCCGCACTCTGCGTTTGGCCGCTTCGTCGGCGGATTCGCCGGTCTTGCGTACGTTGCCGCCCTTATCCAGCTCCCGGGTTCCACTGTTGGCGTATTCCGGCGGCACCTTGTCGCCGCATCCAACGACCTTGCCTGACGCGTCCTTCCAACACACGATAGCGCCACCGCCCTTGCTTTGCGCGGCAGCGGTAGAGGCATAACCCAATGCCAGCGCCAGCGTGGTTGCCGCGACGATTCCGGTTTTGACCGTATTTGTAATCATAAAATGCCCCGTGGAGATTTGGTGTGGTGGTGTTGTGTTGATAACAACGCAACGATAGACAGTATGGCGAATTTCCGTGAATCCGGTCATTATAGCGATACACAAAGTCATGGAATAGCGACCGTCACCGGCAATAGCGCGTCACCCGCCATGCGGTTGACAGCGCACCCCGCCATCTCACCTTGATCCGCCTCGAATAATCCGACAACTACCTATGTTACGTATCGTCTCTCTCAATCTCAACGGCATGCGCTCGGCCGAACGCAAGGGTTTCCTGCCGTGGCTGGCAAAGCACAAGCCCGATGTGCTGTGCGTGCAGGAAATCAAGGCGCAACACGCCGACATGACCGCCGAGATGCTGGCCCCGACCGGTTATCACGGCCATTTCCACTACGCCGAAAAGAAGGGCTATAGCGGCGTCGGCCTCTACAGCCGGCAAAAACCGGCCAAGGTCACCACCGGATTCGGCGTGCCCGAGTTCGATGCCGAAGGGCGTTACGTGCGCGCTGACTTCAACACAACTTCCGGCAAACTGTCGGTGATCTCGGTCTACCTGCCGTCGGGTTCGAGCGGCGAGGAACGTCAGCAAGCCAAATTTCGCTTCATGGAAAAATTCTACCCGCACCTGAAAAAACTCCAGGCCAGCGGGCGCGAAGTCGTGGTCTGCGGCGACTGGAACATCGCACACAAGGAAATCGATCTCAAGAACTGGCGCGGCAACCGCAAGAACTCCGGCTTTCTGCCCGAAGAACGCGAATGGCTTAGCCACGTATTCGACGAATTGAACTGGGTGGACGTATTCCGCCGCATTGATGACCGCCCCGAGCAATACACGTGGTGGTCAAACCGCGGACAGGCCTATGCCAAGAACGTCGGCTGGCGCATCGATTACCACATCGCCACGCCGGGCATAGCGGCAACCGCCAGAAGCGTGGCAATCTACAAGGATGAAAAGTTTTCCGATCACGCGCCGCTCACCATCGACTACGACTGCGCGCGTTGACCGTTCAAGATTCCGCTGCGCCGCCGGCACGTCCCCCTGCGCGCCCGACATGGCGCGAGACTTTTGTGGCCATGCTGAGCCAGCGCATGCTAATTGCGCTGCTGATGGGATTCGCCGCAGGCCTGCCGCTGCTGCTCACCGGCTCGGTGTTGCAGGCCTGGTTGAAAGACGGCGGCATCAACCTTACCGATATCGGGTTGTTCGCGTTGGTCGGTCTGCCGTACACGCTGAAGTTTCTGTGGGCGCCGCTGTTTGATCGCTACGCCCTGCCGCGCTTTGGACGGCGGCGCGGCTGGCTGATTGTCATGCAGCTTGCGCTGGCGGCGGCACTGGCCGCGTTGAGCCTGGCGCAGCCCACGCCGAATCATCTGCTGTGGATATCGATCGCGTCGTTGATCGTGGCATTTTTTTCCGCGTCGCAGGATATCGTGATTGATGCTTACCGGCGCGAAAGCATGAGCGACGACGAACTCGGCCTGGGCTCGGCGCTCTACGTCAACGGCTACCGCATCGGCATGCTGCTCGCGGGCGGCGGCGGGCTGATTATTGCAGATCACACCTCGTTTGGATTCATGTATCAGTTCATGGCGGCGTGCATGGCGGCGTGCGTGATCGTTACGATTTACGCACCGGAACCGGCGCTGCTCAAGGGCACTCCCAGCACGCTGTTCGAGGCTTTTGTACTGCCCTTGCGGGATTACATCGAGCGCGAAGGCGCGTGGCTCGCGCTGGCGTTTATTCTGCTCTACAAAATCGGCGACACCATGGCGTCGGCGATGACCACGCCGTTCTATCTGGAACTCGGCTACAGCAAAACCGAAATCGGCGCCGTGGTCAAACTGTTCGGCTTCTGGGCCACCATCGCCGGCGGCACCTTCGGCGGCATACTCATCATGCGCATGGGCATGCGGCGCGCTCTGTGGTTGTTCGGCCTCGGACAGATGTTATCGACGCTGGGGTTTGTCGCGTTGGCCTATGTCGGGCACGACAACCTCGCGCTGGCCGCTGTTATTGCGATTGAAAACTTCACCGGTGGGCTCGGCACCGCGGCGTTTGTCGGATTCATGGGCGCACTCACCAACCGCCGCTTCACCGCCACGCAATATGCACTCCTGTCGAGTCTGATGGGCGTGCCGCGGGTGCTGCTGTCAGCCCCTACCGGATGGCTCGCGGTTACGATGGGGTGGCCGGGATTTTTCGCGTTCTGCACCTTGATCGCGATTCCCGGCCTGCTGCTGATTCACGCAGTGACGAAACTCTCGGAATCCCCACCCAACGCACCCGAGGCTCAACTCGCGCCGAAGTGATAAATCGCCAGCGCCCCGAGCAGGTTCGGCCTGAAATTCACCGGCTGGCCCTCGGTCAGCACCTTGCGCTCAAGAATGCTGATGCGGCGCTCGCTGCAAAAGCGCTCGAAATCGTGGAGCGTACACAGGTGGATGTTGGGCGTGTCGAACCACTGATGCGGCAAACTTTCCGATACCGGCATGCGCCCACGCAGCACGTGCAGACGGTTACGCCAGTAGCCGAAATTCGGAAACGTAACGATGCCTTCGCGTCCGACGCGCAGCATTTCGCGGATGATGCGCTCGCCGTTGCGCATGGCTTGCAGCGTCTGCGACAAAATCACGTAATCGAATGACTGGTCGTCAAACTCGCTTAACCCCCGTTCCAGATTGCGCTGCACCACGTTAACGCCGTTTTTCACGCACGCCAGCACGTTGGCGTCGTCAATCTCCACGCCGTAGCCGGAAATCTCTCTCTCACGCTTGAGATATTTAAACAGCGCGCCGTCGCCACAACCCAGGTCGAGCACGCGCGCGCCGGGTTCGACCCATTGCGCTATCGCCGAAAAATCGGCGCGATCGATGCTGATGCCGTTCATGCTGAAACCTCCGACACCAACCGCAACGGCGCAAAGGCGCAAAGGAAACGCAAAGAAGTGCTTTTCTTTGCGGTGGTTCTTTGCGCCTTTGCGCCTTTGCGGTGAGCTTTTCGTTGGTTCATAGGGCGCTACCGATACGTTCAAAATACGCCGCCACCAGCTTGTGATACCGCGCGTCATCCAGCAAAAAAGCATCGTGACCATGCGGCGCGTCGATCTCCGCGTAGGTGACATCGCGTTTATTCTTGAGCAGCGCATGCACGATCTCGCGCGAGCGTTCGGGCGAGAAACGCCAGTCGGTGGTGAACGACACCACCAGAAATCCTGCCGTCGCCGGCGCCAGCGCGCGGGTCAAATCGCCCGCATGATCAAACGCGGGATCAAAATAATCCAGCGCCTTGGTAATGCGCAGATAGGTGTTGGCGTCGAAGTAACCCGAAAACTTGTCCGCCTGATAGCGTAGGTAGGATTCGATCTCGAATTCGGTATCGAACGTGTAATTCACACGCCCGTGTTTCAACGTACGGCCGAATTTGTTCGCCATCTCGTCATCGGAAAGATAGGTGATGTGCCCAACCATGCGCGCGACACGCAAGCCGCGCCGCGGCTGCACGCCGTGTGCGTAGTAATCTCCACCGTGAAAATCCGGATCGGTGAGTATCGCCTGGCGCGCCACTTCGTTAAAGGCAATATTCTGTGCCGACAGGTTGGGGGCGCAGGCGATGACCAGCGCGTGCCGTGTGCGCGCCGGGTAGGCGATGGCCCACTGCATACACTGCATGGCGCCCAGGCTGCCGCCCATCACCGCGGCAAATTGTTTGATGCCGAGGTGATCGGCGAGACGCGCTTGCGCGTCCACCCAGTCCTCCACCGTGACCACCGGAAAACTCGCCCCCCACGGCACGCCGGTGTCCGGATTGATCGACAACGGCCCGGTAGAGCCATGACAGCCGCCGAGATTGTTCACGCCCACCACAAAAAACCGGTTGGTATCCAGCGGCTTGTCCGGGCCGATCATGTTGTCCCACCAGCCGACGTTGTTCGGCTCGTCCGCATACACGCCCGCCACGTGGTGCGACGCGTTGAGCGCATGACAGACCAGCACCGCGTTCGAGCGCGCAGCGTTGAGCGTGCCGTAGGTTTCGTAGGCCAGTTCGTAGTGGGCAAGGGCACGACCGCACTTGAGCGGCAACGGCTCGTGAAACGCTGCCCGCTGCGGCGTCACCACGCCTACGCTTGCTACGCTGGTTTCGGAAGTTGCTGGTGTCGTGTCCATGAAAACAAAAACCCGGTGAAGATTGCGCGCAACCCCTGAACACTGGAATACGTTTGCGCAATCACCGGGTTTGAGTCATGTGGCCTGTGCTGCACCGCCACCATCTCTTTAGCCGGATTTATTGCGCGCCCGCAATCTGATATCAAATCGGCGCGTTAAAACAATTACTTAACTTACCCCCCTGCTCCCGCCCTGTCAAGGTACATACCGTAGTCTGTTGCGAGTTCGTGATCTGTCCGGTTCTGTAGCACGACACCTGTCCGGTTGTCATAGTGCCCCGAAGGGGGTACGAGATGAGCCGGACGAAACTGCTA
>JAYVQD010000372.1:0-5447 GCA_043777275.1 Nitrosomonadales bacterium | reverse complement strand
CGGTTGAACCGCTGGCCGAATAACTGACGCTGGATTCCGTGGCCGGCGCGGCGCTGGCGAGCGCGCCTTCGACAGCGGCTTCATCTTGCCCCTGCTCGCGTTCGATCTTCAAAAACATTTTTTTCCACTCGGTGCGCGCCAGCGGCCATTCAG
The DNA here is from genome assembly GCA_043777275.1 of Nitrosomonadales bacterium. Taxonomy (GTDB): domain Bacteria; phylum Pseudomonadota; class Gammaproteobacteria; order Burkholderiales; family SG8-41; genus UBA5216. The sequence continues at coordinate 5,294 of JAYVQD010000372.1, read as the reverse complement.
ATTCCGTGCGGAATGGATACGGCTTTTTGCTGCCGCCGGTGCGGATTTCGAGTTTGATCGGCGGCTCGTCGAGGATGCCGGTGTCGATGCCTTTTAGCCAGTGGTCGAACCAGCGCAGTTGCTCGGCGCGGCCTTCATCGGAATGGAACGGATGAAAATGCGTGCCGGTGTGGATGCGCAGCTTTTTGTGTTTGGCCGCGACCTGCGTGTAGCCCTCGGTGTTGCCGCGCAGGTGCAGCGAAAACCCGCCCCAGTTGCCGACGCTATACACCGGCAGGGTGATGCTCTCCCAGCGCGCGCTCATCATGCGCCACCATTCCGAATCCAGATCGTTGCGCATCAGGTTATAGAGCATGTCGGGCTGAAACGACTCCGGGTTGAAGCTGCGCGGACGCCCCAACAGATGATGCGCGGTGTGCGTGGCGATCCAGTTGGAGACAAAGCCCATCGAGAAAATGCCGCCGTGGTAGCACTGATCGCGATACTGATCCGCGCGCCCCTCCCACGGCATAATCGCTTTTAACGACGGCGGCCGCAGATTCGCCACGCGCCACTGCGAGCTGGCGTGATACGAAATGCCCAGCGTGCCGACGCTGCCGTTGCACCACGGCTGCTTCGCCACCCACTCGATGCAATCATAAAAATCCAGCGACTCCTGATACGAGCTCGGCTCGCATTTACCCGGCGATTGGCCGGAGCCGCGCGAATCGATGCGCAGACAGGCGTACTCGCGCGGGCACCACCACTCCGGATTCACCGTCTCCCAGTTCATGTACGGATTGGCTTTTTCGTCGAGGTCCGCCGGCGGTATCCACAGCTTGTTTTTTTGATACACACTGATGTTCGCGATCACCGGCACCTTGGTTGGCGTATCCGGCCGGAAAATATCCGCACACAAACTGCCGCCGTCGCGCAGCGGAATCCACACGTCTTTTTCGACAATCAGTTTGTGCGGCTTGGGTTGCGAAACGGTTGCAGCAGCTTTTGCGGTGGCGCTCATGCGTGATCTCCGGCTACGAGGTAAACTATGTGGAATCGCCTCATAAATTATTGTTTAAAAACAAATACTTATGGTAAATTCGTGACAGGTATTTTGTTTTTATTCTGACGCATACTTTACCGCAGAAAAAGACTCTGCCACCGACAAAAACAAACCCTGATTAACCACAGATAAACACAGATGACTTCCCCATCCGCGAAACATCTGTGTTTATCTGTGTTCATCTGTGGTTAAAAACTTTTTTGTATTTCAAAGAGAATTCCAAATGATCCGCAAACTCAGAACCGAACGCGACAGCCAGCAATGGATGCTCGACCTTGCGCTCAATATGCGCGGGCGTGTGCAGAACTTCGAGGCCGACAGCACCGAAGTGCCCTCGCGCGCGCGCAACTACCGCATGTTTCCGAAAGTGTGGCGCAAAGATGCCGAGCATCACGAAGCGCTCGCCAAACGCGCGCAGGCCAAAGGTATGAACGCCACCGCCACCGCGCATTACGATCACGCGATTGAAGCCTATCGCATGGGCCAGCATGCGATTTACTACGACGATCATCCGGTGAAAAAGGCCATGTGCCGCAAGCTCGACGAAATGGTCGATCTCCGCTCGGTAGTGGCTGACTATCCAATCGAGCGCGTCGAAGTGCCGTTCGACGACGGCAAATCCATCTCGTGTCTATTACATCTGCTGCCGGGCCGCCCGCGCGCGCCGGTGGTGATCTACGTGCCGGGCATGGATCAAACCAAGGAAGTGTTCCCCAAGGCCGCGCACAACATCGCACTGTCACGCGGCTTTCACGTGCTGGCGATGGACGGCCCCGGTCAGGGCGCATCCAATCTGCGCAAGATACGCGCAGTGGGCGACAACTACGAGCGCGCGGGCGCGGCAGTGGTGAGCTATCTGCAAAACCGCAAGGAAGTGAATCCGCGCAAGATCGCGATCTACGGCGTCAGCATGGGCAGCTACTGGACGCTACGGCTGGCCAGCTACGACCGCCGCATCGCTGCCGTCGCCAGCACGGTCGCGTGCTTTAACCCCAACAACACCATCTTCACGCAATCATCCCCGCGCTTCAAACAGATGTTCATGTACATGGCGGGGTATAGCGATGAAGCCGCCTTCGACGAAGAAGTCGCCAAACCGATGACCGTGCGCGGCCAATTGGGTGGCATTCAATGCCCGACGCTGCTCGCCACCGGCGAATTCGATCCACTGTGCCCGCTGGAAGATGCGATTGAAGCGTTCACTGAATTGAAATCACAAAAAGAAATGTGGGTGTTTGAAGACCAGTTCCACCAACTGCGCAGCCCGCCGAATATTGGCGGTCTGACGTCGGGAGAATATGTGCTCGACTGGCTGCAACTGGCCTTGGGTATGAATGGCGGCAAGCTCAAGAAAAATCACCAACGCATTGCATACCTCAAGATGAAGGGCGACGGGCCCTGGGGGGGTTGTGAGTGGGTGCCGCCGGTGCGGGGTGGGCAGGCGTATTTCTAGTTCAATGCAAAACATGAAACAAGGCTTATGCAAACTCTGCTATCAACTCCGAGCACTTTGCAATTCGCACGCAATACCTGACGCGACCTTCAAGCATGTGTTTCGCCAAGGCAGCGGCAAGGCAGTCGTCGCCTTGGACGACGCAAAAACGCCGATAAGATACTCGTCAGACAGTTGGGATGTCGCAATGCTATGTAGTGATTGCGAAGGCAAGCTAAACACGCAATACGATAGCTATGGAATCGCTATTTTCCACGGATCGCTTGGACAAATGAAAGAAATGAAGGACGGGATATCCTTCAAAGGCATCGATCGGCAGCGCCTCCGAATGTTCTTTCTGTCAATTCAGAACCCGTAGGTTGGGGTGAGCCTGCGAACCCCAACGCTCCATCTGCCATACCGAATCGCCTATCGGTTTCGCGCGTATGATGTTGGGGCTCCTTCGTCACCCCAACCTACCAGCCTTTACCTTACGGCAACCTACCAATAATCTATATGCGCTATCGCCGTGCGCGCGTCGCGGGCGCAACCTATTTTTTTACGGTTACGCTCGCGGACCGGAAAAGCGCCTTGCTCACGGCACACGTTGACCGTCTGCGCGAATCCGTGCGCCTGGTGCGATCGCGCCATCCGTTTGAAATCGCAGCAATGGTGATATTACCGGAGCACCTGCATGCGCTATGGGTGCTACCCCCGAACGACGCGGATTTCGCCACGCGCTGGGCGTTGATCAAAGCGGGATTCTCGCGTGGATTGCCCGCGTCCGAGCAGGTATCGAAAAGCCGGGTACGCAAGGGAGAACGCGGCATCTGGCAGCGACGTTATTGGGAACACCTGATCCGGGACGATGAAGATTACGCGCGGCATGTCGATTACATCCATTACAACCCGGTGAAACACGGCCACGCGATGCGTGCGGCGGATTGGCCGCATTCGAGCATTCATCGGTACATTACGGCGGGAACGTTGCCTGCGGATTGGGCAAGCGGATTGCAGGATGGCGTGAGCGGATTCGGCGAGTGAGGTTGGTGTTGGGGTTCGCAGGCTCACCTCAACCTACGAATTCATGAATACTGCGTTTCGCGCCTTACGTCAGCGCCGCCAACGTCCCTTCCGGCACCGCCATCAACGCATCGTAAATAAACTTGTCAATCACGATTCCCTCGCGCAGATGTTTCGCGCGCTCCCTGAATGAGCGTTCTCCCGGCAGGCGTATTTCATCCACGCCCGGCTGGCGCGGTGTGGCTTTGATGCGCGCGAGATTTTCGCTTAACTGTTTGCGGTAATCCGCCAGCGGCATCAGCAAATCCGGCTTCATCGCCATCATCAGGTAGCCGTAGTTTTTTTCCTGATCGTTGCCGGAGCCGGCGAATACGCCCAGCGCCTGCACTGCCATTGCCAGCGCGATGCCCTTGAGAGAGACACACGAACCGCAATTCGCAGTAGAATTTCGACATCCTTCCACGGGGGTTTGGTTATGGGAAATAAACTTGAAGTATTGGAGGCTGAAGCGCTAAAGCTCACATCGGGCGAGCGCGCCGCGCTTGCGCAACACTTGCTGGCGAGCCTCGACGAAGATGCGGAGTTCGAAGAAGCATGGGCCGCTGAAGTCGAGCGCCGAATCGCGGATGTCGAAAATGGCGTTACGCAGGTTATTCCAATCGCCGATGCGCTCGCTCAGGTTCGCGCAGCGTTGAAGTGAGAATCGTTGTTGTTCCGTTCGCGCTTTCCGAGTTGCATGATGCCGCGGCGTTCTATTCGCAAGAGCGAATATCGAACTCGGGCTTGCATTCGTGGCCGAGTTCGAGAGAACGGCGAATCTGGTTCTGGCGAACCCCAATCTCGGAATAATTTTTCGCGGCTCGCGCCGCCGCCATTCGCTGCGCAGATTTCCCTACAGCATCATCTATCAGACGACCGAAGAGGAACTTCGCATCGTCGCGGTTGCGCATCATCGGCGGCGTCCCGGCTACTGGGCGAATCGCAAATAACGCGTAGGGCGGGAGAAGCAAAGCGCAATCCGCCGCATGCAATGGCAATCATCCAATCAATTCGGTCGGCGGAAGGCGCTGCGCTTTTCCGCCCTACATTTTTCCGGGTGAAAAAGAGCGGGGGTAGGGTGCGCACCACGCACGCGTTACCAGGTTGAACGGTGCGCGGTGCGCACCCTACGGCTTCACGCATACGCCGCCAACGTCCCTTCCGGCACCGCCAGCAACGCATCGTAAATAAACCTGTCGATCACAATCCCCTCGCGCAAATGCCTGGCGCGCTCCTTGAATGAGCGTTCTCCGGGCAGCCGTATTTCATCCACCCCCGGCTGTCGCGGCGTGGCTTTGATGCGCGCGAGGTTCTCGCTGAGTTGTTGGCGGTAATCCGCCAGCGGCATCAAGAGATCGGGCTTCATCGCCATCATCAGATAGCCGTAATTTTTTTCCTGATCGTTACCGGAGCCGGCGAAGACACCCAGCGCCTGCGCCGCCATTGCCATGGCGAATCCTTTGTAGCCGCCGAATGACAGCAGCGCGCCCGCGCGCGCGGCTTTGGCGTCGCGCGTGGGCTTGCCTTGCGCGTCGATGGCAACCCCTTCGGGCAATGCCTCGCCGCGCCGCTCGCGAAACTGCATGTCGGTGGACATAAATGCTGACGTGCCCATGTCGATCACAAACGGTTCACCTGCTGTTGGAAAACCAAACGACAGCGGGTTGGTGCCATACGCCGCCTTGGCCGCGCCCGGCGGCGCGACATGCTGCGTGGAGCTGACGGTGTGAATGCCGATCAGCCCCGCGCGCGCAATCG
>JAYVQD010000371.1:0-5464 GCA_043777275.1 Nitrosomonadales bacterium | reverse complement strand
ACTGACTTTTCCACTGCGTCTGACGGTACGTCGTAAACACCTTCCGCCGTCGTGAAAAAGTCTCACAGCCCCTCACACACAGAATTTCAGACACCTCCTGTGCATCTGCCGTTTTGCAGCACCGTTTGCTTTTACTGTGCGTGCAACAAGGTCATCACGGCAAACAAAGCGCGCGGTGAGGAGTACCTGAGGTATTTAAAGAAAGAAATCGATCTGCACTGCGAGTTGTTCCATGACCGCCCGCGCGTCGAACAGATGCACTGGGGCGGCGGCACGCCCGCCTTTTTTGACAATACGACACTGGCCGCGCTTTACGCTTTGCTGCGCCGGCGCTTTAACCTGGCACCTGGCGGCGAATATTCGATAGAGATCGACCCGCGTACCGTCAGCGCGGAATCCGTCACGGGCCTGCACCTGATGGGCTTTAATCGCCTCAGCCTGGGAGTGCAGGATTTTGACGCGCACGTGAAGCGCGCCGTGAACCGGGTGCAGAGCTAGGAGCAGACGCTCGCAATCATAGACGCGGCGAGGCACGCCGGATTTCAATCAATCAATATCGATCTCATCTACGGCTTGCCGCTGCAAAATCCGATCACCTTTAATCGCATACTGGCCAGCGTTATCGCGGCGCGACCGGATAGGGTTGCCGTCTACAACTACGCGCACATGCCCACGCGTTTTAAATCGCAGCGCCGCATCAAGAGCGGCGAACTGCCGTCGCCGAAGGTAAAGCTCGCGCTGCTGGGCTTGGCGGCGCAGCGCGCTGACCGAAGCCGGTTACGTTTACATCGGCATGGATCACTTTGCGTTGCCCCATGACGCGCTCGCGGTGGAGCAGCGTGAGCGGCGTCTGCATCGCAATTTTCAAGGGTATTCCACGCACGCCGATTGTGATCTGATTGCGCTCGGCGTGTCGGCCATCGGCGCGATCGGCCCCACCTACAGTCAGAATGCGCGCGACCTGCCCGGCTACTACGAACGACTTGACCGCGGCCTGCTGCCTATCGTTCGGGGCATTGAAATGATCACCGACGACCTGCTGCGGCGCAACGTTATACAGGCGCTGATGTGCCAGTTTGAATTGGATATCGCGGTTATTGAGTCCGAATACTTCATTGATTTCGGCGAGTACTTCAGCGACGAACTCAGCGAACTGCGCGATTCACGCGAGGCCACGCGCTATTCGCGCGTGATTTGAGATCAAGGCAGCAGATTCACCCCGGCCAGCGGGTCATTCGCCCGTACCGCATCGATGGCCGCGTCGTATGACTCAAACTGCCCAGTTTCAAGTTTGAGCACCAGCACCTTGCCGTCCTCGATGACGTAGTACCAACCACGCAGGTAGATCTCGCCCGCCTCCACCCGCCGACGCACCATCGGATAGTCCACCAGCCGTTCAAGTTGCAACGCCACCGAACGCTGCTCGGTGCGGCGCAGCGCCTCTTCCGACAGCATGACCGGCAGCACGGCGTCGCGTCCCAGTTCCAGCCACTTAGCCATGTGCCGCGCCTCGGCCAGCGGCTCGGTATACAGCGCACGAATCGCGCCGCAATGGCTGTGGCCGCAGACGATGATTTCGCGCACACCGAGGTTGAGCACGGCGAACTCTATCGCCGCTGCGGTGCCGTGGTAACCGTGAGAGGCGTCAAACGGCGGCACAAAACTGCCGACGTTACGCACGATGAATAATTCGCCGGGGCCGCTATCCATCAGCAAGTAAGGCACCACACGCGAATCGCAACAACCGATAAACAAAATCGTTGGATGCTGCCCGTTGTCCACCAGCGCCTGAAACTGCTTTCTGAACCGCGAAAAATAACGGGTGTGAAAGCGCCTCAGCCGGCTGATGATGTGGTCAGGCATGCCTGCAACAGCCGCCTCAACCAAACAATAACGGCTGTCCTTCGCGGTCGAACGGCATGAACGCGCCGAACGCGCCGGTCTTGACGGCTTCGATCATGCGTTGCAGCGACTGGTCGGCTTCCTGGCTAGTGGGCGCTTGGCCGCCGCGCCCCGCCAGGCCCGCTACAAATACCACCACCCAGTCTTGCCCGAACGCGCGCGACTCTTCCACCAGCGCAGCAAAGGTTCCGACTTCTTCGGGCGTTTTATCCACAGACATCAAAGGCGTCAGCGCACCACCCTGCCCCGCCTGAAAATCGGCGCGCTGTTCCGGGGTGCTATCGTCGGGCAGTTCAGCATGGGCAAACACGAACAGCAGCCGCTGCGGTTGCGGTTGCTCTCGCGCGGCGCGCAGCAGGTCGTCAAAGTTTGAAATGTTCATGCTACTGCACCAGTGGCGTGTCCGCCGCATCGAGTTCTACACCGTCCACCGTCGCTTCACCCGCCAGCAGGCGCAGATACTGTCTTAGCGCGGTGACAAAAGTCTGCTGGCGCAACGACATCGCCACCGCGCCACGTACCGACTCGAACGGCTGCGACACGCCCGCTTCGCGCGCCAGCACTTCGACGATATGCAGGCCAAAGCGGCTGTGCACCAGGCGCGGCAACACGCCCACTTCGACATGGCCGAAGAGTTCGCGTGCAAACTCCGGCGCGCAATCTTCGGTGTTGAGCCAGCCCAGATCGCCACCGTCCGCACCGCTCGGACAGTTGGAAAACTTTCGCGCCTCGTCGGCAAAGCGGTCGGATGCCTCACCATCGTGACAACGCACATCAAGAAAAATGGGTTCCGCGCGCTTGCGCAACGCCACCACATCCACGCCCGGCGTTACGGCAAACAGGATATGCCGCACCCGCACGCGTTCGCCGGTGCGGTAAGTGCCCTCGTGCGCGGCATAGTGGCGGCGGCAGGCCGCTTCAGAAGGCTCTGGCGTGATCAGATTCTGTTCCAGCAGCGTATCAATGGCGTTCGCTGCCGCTTCGCTGATCACGCCATCGGCGGCGGGCGCGTCATTCGCGTCCAGCAGGCCGGCAGCCTGCGCGGCCTGGCGCAGCAACTCGGTGCAGGCGCGCTGCCGCAGTTCGTCGGGGGTGAGCTTTTCGTCCGCAGTGTGCAAGGGCACGCCGTTGATGCACGCCGGTGACGGTATGAGCAACGTGTTGGCTGTCATGTGATCCCCTTAGGTACCTGCGATGCACCGGCGCCGGGGTGTTGCGGCGGCGGCTGATTGTGACCCGGCGGCAGATTCAGCCGGCGGCTGCGCACGAGCTGATAGGGGCGAAAAAGGTAACTTACCGCGGCAAAACCGCTCCACACATGCACCAGACGGCTGAACGGAAACAGCAGAAAAATCGTCATGCCGAACACCAAGTGGAAGAGGATGGGCCACGGCAAGTTAACCAGCGCTTCGGAGTCGACCGCACGCAGAGTGACGATGCGCTGCGCCCAGTCGGCCAATATCAGCATGATGCTGCCATCCCGGTGATACCATGAAAATGGCAGCGTGATGAGACCTACCGACAATTGCACCCACAGGATGACGAGAACGGCAATGTCTGTGGGGTGGCTGGTGGCGCGGATGCGCGCATCGAACACGCGGCGATGGATCAGCAACGATAAACCGACGAAACACACCAGGCCTGCGATCCCACCCAACACGATGGCAAGCATCTGCTTGGTTGCCGCGCTCATGAAAGGACCATACACACTGTGCGGTGTGAACAGTCCGACGAGATGGCCGAAGAACAGGAACAGAATGCCCGCGTGAAACAGATTGCTGCCCCAGCGCAGAGTGCCCGCGCGCAGCATCTGCGACGAGTCACTCTTCCAGCTGTACTGATTCTGGTCGAAGCGGATCAGGCTGCCCACCAGGAACACCGTGAAGCAGATGTACGGATAGACCTGAAAGAGAAAACCGTGCAATGCGCTCATGACGACGCTCCTTGTGCGGATTTGTGTTTGCGAATGATATGTATCGGCTGCGGCTGGTCCGGCGCCGCCTGACCTTTGGTGGAGCAACCATCGAAAACCACGGGCTCCGCCCAACTTTCGTCCAACGGCTCGTCGGGCGCGAGGGTCACGGCTTGCGCCGTCTCTCCCGCCAGTTCCATCAAGGCGCCGATCACGCTGGCATAGCCGCTCTGACGTTGCTGCAGCGCGCTGAAGATGGCGTTGAAAATATGCGCCATCTCACTCAGAAAGGCGCGGGCTTCGCGGGGCGGCTGAGTAGAGACGAATTCCAGCACCACCGGCAGGTAGTCGGGCAGTTCGCCGGGCGCCAGATAGAGGCCGCCGTTCTCGTAGGTCTGCGCCAGATCGATCATCGCCGGACCGCGGTCGCGCGAATCGCCATGCACATGCTCGAACAGGTGCAGGGACGTGGCACGGCCACTGTCGAACAGGTTCACGTAGACGGTTTCGGCGTCGAGCGGTTCAGCACTCAACAGGGTATCCATCAGCGCATTCAGTTCGGCCAGGCGCGCGGTGGTGAGGGCGCGCTCGGCGTGCAGTACATCGCGCATGGCAGACAGGTGGCCGTGCAACCCGGCGTCGGGATAACTCAACAGACGCGCCAGCACGCGCAAGGTGAGAGACGCGTTGGGGACTTTGGAGGCAAGGGACGAAGTGAGGGTCATGGCTTAAACCTTTGCCTTGATGGGAATGGTGCGCTTCCTGGTGCCGCCGAACAGGCTGACCTTGCTCGCGCCATCGGAGCAGCCGTTGCCGAACGAGAAGCCGCAGCCACCGCGGATGTCGAACGTGTTTTCGGCGTACTCACGGTGCGTGCTCGGTATCACGAAGCGGTCTTCGTAATTAGCGATGGCCATGACGTGATACATGTCTTCCACTTCAAGTTGGGTCATACCCACCTGCTCTAACACGGCGGTATTCACGCGCCCATCCACATGCTTCCCGCGCTGGTAGGCACGCATCGCCAGCATACGTTCGAGCGCGCGCACGACCGGCGCCGTGTCACCGGCGGTCAGCAGGTTGGCGAGGTATTTAACCGGAATGCGCAGTTGGTTGACGTCCGGTATTTCGCCGTTGGCGCCCACCTGCCCGGCGTTGGCTGCTGCGCTGATCGGCGATAGCGGCGGCACATACCACACCATGGGCAGTGTGCGGTATTCGGGGTGCAGCGGCAGCGCCACTTTCCATTCCACAGCCATCTTGTAGACGGGGCTTTTGCGCGCGGCTTCCATCCACGCGTCGGGAATGCCATCGGCGCGGGCCTGCTCAATAATCTCGGACGCATGCGGGTCCAGAAAAATGCCGAGCTGCGCGTGATACAGATCGCGATCATGTTCGACGCTAGCGGCTTCCTGAATGCGGTCGGCGTCGTAGAGCAGCACACCGAGATAGCGGATACGGCCGACACAGGTTTCCGAGCACACCGTGGGCTGGCCGGCTTCGATGCGCGGGTAGCAGAATATGCACTTCTCGGCCTTGCCGCTCTTCCAGTTGTAGTAAATCTTCTTGTACGGGCAGCCGCTGACGCACATGCGCCAGCCGCGGCACTTGTCCTGATCGATCAGAACGATGCCGTCTTCCTCGCGCTTG
>JAYVQD010000370.1:0-5470 GCA_043777275.1 Nitrosomonadales bacterium | reverse complement strand
CCTCCGCTGAATTGCCCACCGGCTCTGTGCCCAACGCAGCGAAGCGTTCTTTCACCGCCGGGCTATGCACGGCTTTGACGATTTCGCTGTTGAGCCGGGCGATAATCTCGCGCGGCACGCCCGCAGGCGCAAGCATCATGTACCAGCCGGTGACTTCGTATCCCGGCACACCGGATTCGGCCACGGTGGGAATCTCCGGCGTCTGCGACAAACGCTTTAGCCCGGTGACAGCGATGCCGCGTAGCCGTCCGTTCCTGATCGGCCCCATGGCCGCCGTGGTGCTGCTGAATAACCAATCAATTTCACCACTCATCAATGCGGTCGCCGACTGGCCTGAACTTTTATACGGCACATGCACCATCGTGGTGGCGGTCATGTACTGAAACAGCACACCGCCCAAATGGTTTGCGCTGCCGTTGCCCGATGAGCCAAACGTCACGCGGCCCGGTCTGGCCTTGGCGAGCGCGATCAAGTCCCTGACGTTTTTCACCGGCACGCTGGGATGCGTTGACAGAAAATATTGCCCGGTGGTGAGCTGTGAGATGGTGACAAAATCTTTCAGCGTGTCATACGGCAACTTCGCCTGAAGGCTGGGGTTGATCGACAGCTCCGGTGAAGAAGTCATCAACGTATAACCATCGGGCGCTGACTTCGCGACAACCTCGGTGCCGATTAACGTTCCCGCACCGGGGCGGTTTTCCACCACCACCGGCACGCCCATCTGCTCGGACAGTCTCTGCGACACGATGCGTCCGGTCACATCGGTGCCGCCGCCGGGTGCGAGCGCGACGATCATGCGTATCGGGCGATTGGGATAGGCCTGTCCTGAGCCAGTCGAAGTGGCCTGTGCGACAGCCTGGGTCGCAAACGCGGACGCGCATGCAACCATGGCTACCAGTATAACCCGTGTCGCGCGGGGAGTCATCACAGCACCGCCGCCGTGCCTGCCGAATTGATCGACTTCGCCATCGCCAGCGAAGGCCGCATGTGCATATCCTGTGGCACCTGGATGCCGTCCGCCAAATGCCACTCGGAAAAGCGATTCACCTTGTAATTGTGCGGCTGCCATTTCTCGGTGACGACATCCGGGTCGCAAAAATATTCCATCATGCCGCCCAGCGGATTGCGAAAGTACCAGAAATACGCCGACGAAATCGGATGCCGGCCCGGCCCCACCGCCGTCGCCCAATCCTGACGCGAGAAATGCAGCCCGCCGCCGAACACCTCGTGCACATCGTTCACTTCGTAGGCCAAGTGATGCAGGTCGGCGTGACCACTGCGGCTTTTCAGCATGAACAAGTTGTGGTGATCGCAGCGCGCCGCATAACGCATGAACACCGCGGCGCCCCCGGCATAACGATCCGACAACCAAAAACCGAGGCGCTTGACGTAAAAGCGTTCCGCCGCTTTGACATCGAGCACAAAAAACGCCGCGTGCCCTATGCGATGCGGCGTTGCACGGGTGTAAGCGGCGCCGATGGTGTTCACGCGGGCACGGGAACGCGGCTGGTTGAACACCGTGGGCTTGCCTTTCGCAATCGGCGCAGGCTTCCACACCCGAAAACCGATGTTGATGCCGTTGTCGTCAGTGGTGTGTATCGCACCCGCCTTGTCGAGCGTGACCACGCGATCACGCGCTAAATCCTCAGCCAGGCTCACCAGATGCTTTTGATCCGACACACCCCAGATGATTTCACGAAAATTGGATTTCTCATGAATGCGTGACGGCAGCCCCGCCGTATTTTCCGGACGCACGATCACTTCGCCGCCGACACCGGTCTCGAACACCTGCTCTGCCTTGCCGCGCTTGACTGATGTCAAACCCCAGTCCGAAAACAGCTTGCGCGCCTGCGCAGGATCGGGCGCGCCGTAGACGACGGATGCTATGCCTGTAAATGCCATGATGGTTCCACCTCTGGATTAAGCCTGCATGGTAATTCGGATACTCTGAATAGGGAATAGTGGTTTCCCATCGACGCATTTCCATTTACCATGCGGCCTCTTTTACGATTTTTGAACCCGCTCATGAAACAATTTTTCGCAACACTTGCCTTGTTCATCGCCATGCCTGTCATGGCGCAACAATACCCAAATCGCCCGATACGCATGATGGTGCCCGCAGCCGCTGCCGGCGTCACTGACATCGCCGCGCGGGTACTGACGCCGCGCTTATCCGAAGCCTTGGGGCAACCCGTGGTAGTGGACAATCGCGGCGGCGCGGGCGGCATTATCGGCACGGATACCGTCGCCAAGGCCGCGCCGGACGGCTATACGCTGATTACCGCGTTCGACAGCTTTGTATCCAATCCGTATGTGTTCAAGAGCGTGCCTTACGACACGCTGAATGACTTCGCGCCGATTTCATTGCTGATACGCGGCCCGCAGATTTTTGTCGCCACACCAAAGCTCGGCGTGAAAACCTTCAATGAATTCGTGGCGGCAGCCAAAGCCAAACCCGGCTCGATCCGCTACGCCACCGCCGGCGCCGCCACGTCAAGCCGCCTCTCGGTTGAATTGTTCAAGGCCGTGAGCACGCTCGACGGCACCACCATTTTCTTCAAGGGCGGCGGCCCGGCGCTCAACGATCTGCTGGGCGGGCATGTGGATGTAATGATCGCCTCGGCGGGCCTGGTGTTACCCCACGTCAAAAGCGGCCGACTGCACGCGCTGGCGGTGAGTTCGAAAAGCCGCACCGCGCTCGCCCCCGGCGTGCCTTCGATCAGCGAGTTCTACCCGCAGTTCGAAGCGCAGTCGTGGGTAGGCATGCTCGCCCCCGCGGCAACCCCGCGCGCGATCATTCAACGCCTGAATAGCGAAGTAAATAAAGTGCTGGCGGACGCCGAGATAAAAGAACGTTTTAACACGCTCGGCTATGAAATCGCCGGCAGTTCGCCGGAGCAATTCGGCGCATGGCTGTGCACAGAGACCGTAAAATGGAGCAAAGTGATTCGCGACAACAACATCACCGCCGAATAATCCTTTGAACCACACCAACAGGGAAATAGCATGCTGAAAATCTGGGGCCGTAAAAATTCCATCAACGTGCAAAAAGTGCTGTGGGCGGCTGGCGAGCTGGCGCTGCCGTTCGAGCGCATCGACGCGGGCATGGCGTTCGGCGTGAACAACACGCCGGAATACAAGGCGATGAATCCGAACGGGCTGGTGCCGCTGATAAACGACGATGGATTCATTTTGTGGGAATCGCACGTGATTGTGCGTTATCTGGCGCGCAAGCACGGCTTGGGCGCGCTGTGCCCGGCTGATGCACAAGCCGCCGCCGACGCCGACCGCTGGATGGAGTGGTTCAGTACTACGCTGTGGATTAACCTGCGGCCGGTGTTCTGGAACCTAGTGCGCACCGCACCCGAAAAACGCGATATGCCGCTGGTCGAATCCAGCCTGAAATTGCTCACGACTAATTTTCAGGTGGTGGATGCGTGGCTCGCCAATCACGATTACATGGCGGGCAAGGCGTTCAGCATGGGCGACATACCGATGGGCGTGTCGGCGTTTCGCTGGTACAACATGGACATCACGCGGCCTGTGCTGAAAAATCTGGATGCGTGGTACGCACGCTTGTGTGTCCGGCCTGCGTTCAAGGAACACGCGATGCTGACTTTAACGTAAGACAATAATAAAATATTCAATAAAAACAAATACTTACGTATGAACACCCCACCTGTTCGCACACGCGAATACCGCTACTTCAATCTGGTAATGGTGGCGTTCGTCACGGTGCTGATCTGCTCCAACCTGATCGGCCCGGCGAAAATCGCGCAAGTCGATTTGCCGGTATGGGGCGTGCTGACCTTCGGTGCGGGTGTGCTGTTTTTCCCGATCTCGTATGTGTTCGGCGACATCCTCACCGAAGTCTACGGCTACTCACGCGCACGCAAAGTCATCTGGAGCGGCTTCGCCGCGTTGGCGTTTGCGTCGATCATGGCGAGCGTGGTGGTCGCTCTGCCGCCCGCGCCGTTCTGGAAGCATCAGGGCGCCTACGAAATCGCGTTCGGCTCCACCTGGCGCATTGTGCTGGCGTCGATGATTGCGTATTTCTGCGGCGAGTTTGTCAATTCGCTGGTGCTGGCGAAAATGAAAATCATCACCGCAGGCAAGCATTTGTGGAGCCGCACCATCGGCTCTACGATCTGCGGCGAGGCCGTCGATTCCGCACTGTTTTATCCGTTGGCGTTTTACGGCACAGGCATCATTCCTGATGACAAACTGCCGCTGGTGATGCTCGCGCAGTTCACCTTGAAAGTATCCGTGGAGGTGGTGTTCACGCCGGTCACCTACAAAATCGTCAACTGGCTCAAGCGCGCGGAAAACGAAGATTATTACGACCGCAAGACAGACTTCAATCCGTTTCATTTGAAGGATTGAACGGCGCAGAGGCGACGCAGAGTGGAAAAGTGGTCAGGGAGGTGAGATTCGAACTCACGACCTCTTGCTCCCAAAGCAAGCGCGCTACCGGACTACGCTACACCCTGACTGAGCAGGTATTTTAGCTGATTTCGCACCCAGTTGTCGCTATGTGGTCGTTTAACCAGAGCTACGGTTAGCGGTGCGCTAAACTCGACGTAAATCAGCACGTTGAACGACTCCATCCATGACCGAAAAGAAAAACTGGCGCACACCCGCCGTCGTTATTGCCTGCGGCGGCTTGGCCATGACCATCGTGCTTGGCACGCGGCATGGTTTCGGCCTTTATCTTCAGCCGATGACGCTCGATCTGGGCATCAGCCGCGAAGTGTTCTCTTTCGCCATCGCGCTGCAAAACCTGTTTTACGGCTTATCGCAACCGTTGACCGGCATGATCGCCGACAAGTTCGGCGCGGCGCGCGTGATGGCCGCCGGCACCATAGCCTACGCGATCGGGCTGGTGCTGATGTCGCATTCCACCACCGGCATGGAACTGAACTTGAGCGCGGGCCTCTTGATCGGCAGCGCCTTGGGTTGCTGTGGCTTCAGCACGGTCTATGGCGTGATTGGCCGTGTGGTGCCGGCCGAAAAACGCAGCACCGCCATGGGCATCGTCGGCGCGGCAGGCTCGTTCGGCCAGTTTCTGATGCTGCCGTATGGACAGTTACTCATCAATCATCTGGGCTGGCAGCAGGCGCTGCTGATTTTGGCAATCACCGTGTTGCTGTTGCTGCCGCTGTCGACCGCGCTGGTCGAGGACAAAAAGGCGCGGGCGCAAAACTTGTTCAAGCAATCGATTCCAGCGGCGCTGCGCGAAGCCTTCAGTCACCGCGGCTTTGTGCTGATGTGCATTGCCTACACGGTGTGCGGGTTTCAACTGCTGTTTATATCAGTGCATTTTCCTGCGTACCTGATCGATCAGAAAATGACGCCCGCCACGGGCATGATCGCGCTGGCGCTGATCGGTTTGTTCAACACCTTCGGCAGTTACACGTGGGGTTGGCTCGGCGGCCGTTACACCAAAAAATATCTGCTGGCGACGTTGTAT
>JAYVQD010000369.1:0-5472 GCA_043777275.1 Nitrosomonadales bacterium | reverse complement strand
CGCGCCGGTGTATGCCGCGCCCTACACCGGCGTACTGCCGGTGGCCGCCTCATCGGCCTGCTACGCGGGCTATCTGCCGCCGAGTCTGAAACAGGTTGCCGACAGACTGGCGCCGCACGATGCACTGTTGTTCGTCGGCGGACGCGGCCTGCGCAACACGCTCTACAGCGAAGCCGCATTGCCGCAGCGCAAAGCGTGGCTTGGGCACGATGCATCAGCGACAGCCCCCGGTGGTGATGAGGGCGAATACACGCTGGCGACGGTGACCCATCTAAAACCCGCACTGCATGCGATTACCCAAACACTGGGCGCTCGAAAAACAAAAAACAAATCCGTGCGCGCCGCACTCGACTTGCCCGCACGCAACGCACGCGTGCTGCACCCCACGCTGGCGATCCATGCGCTGCTGAAAAAGTTTTCCAGTGCGATCTGGGTCGATGAATCCGGCCTCTCCACCTCTGACGTGCGCCAATGGATGCAACTCAAGGCAGGCGAATATTTAATCAACGGCAGCGGGGGCATCGGCTGGGGGTTAGCTGCGTCGGTGGGCGCTGCTATCGGTCAGAACAAACGCCAGATCGTCGCGGTGATCGGCGACGGCTCGGCGTTGTATGCCTCCGAAGCGCTGTGGAGCGCCGGGCATCAGGGCACGAAAATCCTATTGGTGATACTGGCGAATCGCCGCTATGCGACACTGAACGAAGCGGCCTCACGGCTCGCCGGCGGGCCGTTAAAATCGTTCACCATTGAGCCGCCGGTGCTGGATTTCAGCGGCTTGGCGACGTTGTATGACTGGCGCTATCTGAGTGCATCCACCGAAACGCAGATGGATGCAGCCCTCGGCACATTGGGAACGTCTTTGCAACAAAACACGCTGCTGGAACTCAAGCTTGATCCGGATTTGAAACCGGTAACGGCGTCACGGCATTTCTAACGCTCGATTCAAACTCCGCCACCGCCGCGGCAAGCCGTTCAATATCGCGCACCCGCATGCCGTCGTGCGCCGGCAAATAACACTGTGCGGCAAACGCATTCGCCGCCGTATTTTCCGCCGCGCTTGCCGCCAGGATCGCGCGGCCTTCACCCGGCGCGGCAACCACGGCCATACTCGACACGCCACGCGTGGCATCAAACCCGCGTGCCCGCAAATGCGCAATCAGCGCATCCGCGCGCGGATGCACCACCGGGAACACCCAGTGCGAGTGCCATGCCGCCATGGTGCCGGGCCGCTCCACCGCGGATAGCAGTTCAATCAAGCGTTGGGCGCGCGCGCAGCGGCGTGTCACCGACGATTGCGATCCCTGCGTGATACGCCGACGCAGCACGCGCAGCAGCGGCAGCGACGGCCTGCGGCGTATTTTTTTCAACAAATCGCCGCCGCCAAAGCCGCGCACCGACGCCGCCAACACGCGATCGTGATCGATGCCGCACAGCTTCAATGCGCTCACAAACAAGGTGTAACACGGACGATAACCCAGCAACACGAACATCGCGTATTTGAGCAAGCGCGCGAAATACGCCGCGCGTTGCTGCGACGGCCACGCGGCCATGTGATCGCGAACGCGGTCGCGCAGCGCCGTGTCACGAAACGTCATCACCGCGCCGCCCAATGCGGTGGCGGTTTTGATCGGACCAAAGCTGAACAAACACACGTCGCTCGCCACGTCGCCTCGCCAGCCGTCGCCGGTATAGGCTTGCGCGCCGTCTTCAATCAGTAAGTATTTGTTTTTATTGCAGAAATATACAATATCGCGCATCGGCATGCGGATGCCGTACAAGTGCGCAATGAGCACCGCACGCGTATGCGGCGAGCGCGCGCGCTCTAGCGAGGCACGTGTCACTGCCAGCGATTGAAAATCGATGTCCACCGGAACGGCAACCAACCCATGCGCCTCGATGATGCGCGTCATGTCGCGTATGGTCACTGCGGACACCAGCACTTCGCTGCCGGCCGGGAGCTGCAAAACGCCCAACAGCGCGTCGAACCCGCTGCGCACCGACAGACACGCCAGATTGGCACGCACGGTGTGCCAGGCGGACTCCACGCTAGCGGACGCTTGCACCACGTTGCCCGGCATGGCGCAAGCCAGCATGCCGCCGGCCAGATCAGCCCATCCGATGTCGATGCGCTTGCGTGGAATCATGGCGGCAGAATATCTACCAGCGGGGCGTTACTGCGGTGGTGTGAAATCCGGCGGTTGGGTTTTGACGAATGCCGGTCGCGCGGCGATGCCCGCGTGCCATGCTTTGAGCTTGGGCGAGGTGCTGCGCCAATCGTGCGGGTAGCGGAAATCAACGTATTGCAGCGCCACGCCCATAATCAGATCAGCCAGACTGAAGCGCGTGCCGACGAGGAACTCACCGCCCTTGAAGGTGGTTTCAGCCAGCGCGATGGCGCGCTGAATGCGGCCTTCTTCGCGTTCCATTTTGTCGCGCAACTGATGTTCCGGCGGACGGCGGGTTTCAAATATGCGCTGGATCGCCGCATCGATAATGCCATTGCCCAGCGACTGCCAGCGCTGCGCTTCCCAATAGCCGACCGGATCGCGTGGCGTGAACGAGCGGCCATCGACGTGATCGAGAAAATGCACGATCAGCACCGATTCAAATATGAAATCGTTGGGCGCGATCTCCAGCACCGGCACTTTGGACAGCGGGTTCTTATCGATGATGGGGCTGTTTTCGGCCCACGGGTCTTCGATCACGAATTCCACCGGCAGCGATTTTTCTTCGATCAGCACGCGCGCCTTGCGCACATACGGTGATGTCGGCGATCCATACAGCTTCATAAATGACTCCCTTGAATACAGATAAGTGGCAAAGCAGTATTCTACTCCTGCAACGCCTCCGCAGTTGCACCCGCAGTTGCATCAATACGGCGCCCTTTCCGCTGGCTGCGAAATTCGCTACGATGCGTGCTTCGACATTGAGCGCAACCCAAGGAATTCCCCATGATTACCGTCACCCGCATCGGCAAGCACCTCGGCGCCGAAATATCGGGCGTCGATCTGTCGCAGCCACTGGACGACAACACTTTCGCGCAAGTCGCCAAGGCGTTTTTCGACAACGAAGTGGCGTACTTTCGCGATCAGCACATCACGCCCGCGCAGCAGATCGCCTTCACCCGTCGTTTCGGCACGCTCGAAGCGCACGTGCGCAAGGAAAGCCGCCTCGGCGGTCACGATGAAATTTTTGTGCTGTCGAACAAAGTGGATGAAAACGGCAAGGCTATCGGCGCACAGGACGCGGGCCGCTTCTGGCACAGCGATTTGTCCTACAAGCGCGAACCCAGCATGCTGTCCGCACTGTATTCGGTGGAGGTGCCGGTGAAAGACGGCGTGGCGCTGGGCAACACCTATTTTGCCAGCACCACCGCAGCCTACGCCGCGCTGCCGGAGGCGATGAAGCAGCGTTTGCAGCACATGCGCAACGTGCATAGCTACCGCGAATACCGGCTGAAGAACTACGCCGCGCAGCAGGACCAACAACGCCGCGGCATCCGCACCGTACAGGAACACGCGCCCACGCCTGAACAGCTCGCCAGCGTGCCCGACACCGAAATGGATGTGGTGCGCGAGCATCCGGTGACACATCGCAAAGGCTTGTTCATCAACGAAGGCCACACCTCGCACTTGACCGGCATGCCGCGCGCGGAAAGCGATGCGCTGCTGGCCGAGCTGTACGCGCACATCACGCAGCCGGAATTTATTTACGGTCACCGTTGGCGCGCGGGTGATCTCTTGATGTGGGACAACATCGCCGTGCAACACAAGGCAACCTTTGATTACGACCCGCTTCCGCGATTGATGTATCGCACTACGGTGCGCGGGCCTGCGGTGGTGTGATCATGTCCTCTGCCACCGGCCTCATCACCGTCCGCCTCGGCCCCACGCGCCCCGAATACGAGCCTGAATTCAACGACTGGTATGACCTCGAACACGTGCCGCAACTCACCGCGCTGCCGGGCTTTGTGCGCACGCGGCGTTATGTGTGCGACAAGTCCGACATACGCTATCTCGCATGGTATGAAACGGCGGATGAACGCATCGAAGCCGGCGCGGATTTCCAGTACATCGTCGCGCATCCTACGCCGTGGTCGCAGCGCATACGCAAGCTCTATGAAAACAACCGCGAGCGCATGAATTTCAAACTCATGTGCGACGTGGCAAATGCAAGCGCCATCCTGCCCGCGGGCGGCGCGCCGTGGATGTACATCGTCCACACCGACATTCCCGATCACATCGTCGGCGAGTACAACGACTGGTATGACCAGGAACACCTGCCGCGCTGCGCCACTATCCCCGGCGTGCTGCGCGCGCGGCGCTACACCGCCGCTGCGTGTACATCCGGCAATGCCGGCCCCAGGTATCTCACTGCCTATGAACTCACCGGCCCCGATGTGTGGGAAAGCCCCGCTGCGCAGCTCGCGCGGAAGACGCCGTGGACGGAGAAAATGCGCTCGTTGTTCTCCAACACGCGGCGTGCGCTGTACCAGCTTGTGGCGCCCAACGTGGAACATGACCAGGCGCTGAAAATTCCAAGAGTGGAAGTCAAGTGAGCGACCTGTTGCTCACCCGCATCGAGGAGCGCGGCAACGATAACGATGGTAACAACAGGGGCCGCATCGCTTATCTGACCGTCAACAACCCCACGCGGCGCAACGCGCTGGGCATGGCGGGCAAGCGCGCGATAGCGGAAACCTTTGACCGCCTGGCGCAAGACGACACGCTGCGCGCCGCCGTCATCACCGGCGCAGGTGATAAATCCTTCATCGCGGGCGCGGACATCCACGAAATGAAAGACCTGTCGCCCGAGGAAGCCGAGGTTGAACACACGCTCACCCATGTGGCCAACGAAGCGATACGCGCGTTTCCGGTGCCGGTGATCGCGCGTATCAACGGATATTGTCTCGGCTTCGGCATGGAACTCGCTGCCGCATGCGATATGCGCGTCGGCGTCGATAGCGCGAAGTTCGGCATGCCCGAAGTGCGCGTCGGTATTCCGTCGGGCATGGAAGCGGTGCTGCTGCCCAAGCTGATCGGCTGGGGCAAAGCCGCCGAGCTGGTTTACACCGGCGACATTATCGATGCAGCGGAAGCGTATCGCATCGGCTTTCTGCAAAAACTTGTGCCCGCCACTGAGCTTGATGCTGCCGTGGAAAAATGGATCGCGTCACTGCTACTCGGCGGCAAGCGCGTGATGCGTTTGCAAAAAACCTTGCTGCGCGATTGGGAACGCCTGTCGGTTGATGAAGGCATCCACGCCGGCATTCGCGCCTGTGTGGAATCACGCCGCACCGATGAGCCCAGGCGCATGATGGAAGCGTTCATCAACCGCAAATCGCTTAAATCATAAAATATTAGTCTCTATTCAGCCTCTATGAAAATGCCGATTTCTCAGAGGGAACGATTTTTCGCAGAAATTTCGGGCGAAAGCATATTTCCCTATGAAACCTGAATGCCAAAACAATTT
>JAYVQD010000368.1:0-5473 GCA_043777275.1 Nitrosomonadales bacterium | reverse complement strand
AACCCTGTGACGACGGCGTTCGCCAGTGCGGCGAACATCGTCTAGTGCAAAGATCTACCGCGCCAGCGGATCCGGCCTGACCTGAATCTCGTAAACCTGTAGCCGGTTTTATTTTCCCGGCTTCCACTGTCCCCACTTCACCGCCGCCACGGTGCCGACACCGTAGGCAATCATGGCGAAACCGATTACCGTAAACAAGCCCGCGAGCGTGCCGTTGAAATAGCGCAACACCACAAAGCCGCCCACCACCGCAATCAAAAACCGCGCGCTGCCCGCCAGCACCGGCCATAACATTTTGCCCGCGCCCTGCGACGCAAAATACAGCGCAATGCCCGCACCGAAAAAGGCGTAGCACCAGCCTGCGATGCGCAGGTAAGTGTAGGCCGCATCGAGCACCGCGGCATCGTTGCTGAAAAGTGCGGCCCACACCCCCGGCCACAGCGCCACGATCACCCCGACGCTGCCGGTCACCCCCGCCGCCAGCGCGGCACCCGTCCACGCGATGCGCCGCGCGCGCGCCACGTCACCGGCGCCGATGCACGTGCCGACCATCACCACCAGCGCCGACCCTATCGCGAACACCACGGGTATCTGCAACAGTTCAAGACGCACGCCCAGGCCAAAGCCTGCCAGCGCCGCCGTGCCGAACGTGCCCACCATGCCGGTGACGATCACCGCAGCGGCGATGACTTGCAGCGCGTTAAACGACGACAGCAGACCGACTTTCAGAATGTCCGCGAACAAGCGCGCGCTGAACGTAATGCCGCTGCGCCGCACATTCAGCCCGGTGCGTCCCGCCAGCAGGTAGCCCGCGAAACACAGCGCCGCCGTGCCGAACGAGCACACGTAAGCGATGGCCGCACCGGTGATGCCGAGCTGCGGAAACGGCCCCCAGCCCAGCACCAGCGCGCCACACAGCGGAATCTGCAACAACGCGGTGGCGCTCAAAATAACGGAGGGCACGGCCATGTTGCCGGTGCCGCGAACCACATTGGCCAGAATATTGCACAGCCACACCGTCAGCGCGCCGCCGAACACGATGCTTGAATACGCCGTCGCGTGGTGCAACGCCGCGTCGCTGCCGCCGAGCAATCGGTATAACGCCGGGCCAGCCAGCAGCATGACGCCCGTGAACAGCAAGCCGAAGACGATGGCGATCACAGCCGCATGCCACGCCAGCCGCTCCGCGCGCTCGGCGTCCCCCGCACCCAACGCGCGCGCGATGGCCGACGACACACCGCCGCCCATCGCGCCGGCCGACATCATTTGCATCAGAATCAGAATCGGAAACACCAGCGCCACACCCGCGAGACCTTCGGTGCCGAGCTTGCCGATAAACCACGCATCCGCAAAACTCACCAGCGCCTGCATCAACGCCAGCAATACGTTGGGCGCGGCCAGCGCCATCAGTGTGGGCAGCACCGGCGCCGCGAGCAGGCGCTCGCGGCGATGCGCGGCGTCGGCTACCGACACGTCAGCGGCACAAACATCCGGTAGGCGTTACTCAATGTAAATAATTGTTTAAAAACAAATACTTACGAGATGTACGCCTTACACCACGTTGCGCTTTTTCAAATCCGCAATCTGCCCGTCCTGATACTCCAACTCGCGCAGAATTTCATCGGTGTGCTCGCCGCAATCGGGCGTGACACTGCGTATCTCATTCGGCGTGCGTGACAGCCGCACCGGCTGATTCACCAGGCCGATGTCGCCGAGTTGCGGATGGTGTATCGGCGCTGACATCATGTTGTGCTGCACTTGCGGATCGGCGAACACCTCATTCATTTTGTAAATCGGCCCGCCCGCGACACCACCGTCTTCAAAGCGCGCCGACCAATGCGCGCTGGTGTGCTTAATCATCGCGTCCTGCAAATCCTTGTTCAGCGCCGCGCGGTTTTTGGAGCGCGCCTTGCTGTCGATATATTCGGGCTTGCTGATGAGATGATCGAGGCCGAGCGCCTTGCACAGCCGCCCGTACATCTCGTTGCCGCCGGCGGCGATGTTCATGTAGCCGTCGGACGTTTGAAACACGCCGGTGGGGATCGACGTCGGGTGATCGTTGCCCGCCTGTTCCGGCACCTCGTGATCGATGGTCCAGCGCGCCGCCTGAAAATCGAGCAGCGCAATCATCGCGTTAAGCAGCGATACCTCGACCCACTGGCCTTCGCCCGAGACTTCGCGCTCCAGCAGTGCCGTCATGATGCCCAGCGCGCAATACAGGCCCGCCGCCGAATCCGACACCGCGCAGCCCGCGCGCATCGGCCCTTGACCCGGCTGCCCGGTAATCGCCATCAGGCCGCCCATGCCCTGCGTCACCTGATCGAAGCCGGGACGCTTGGCATACGGGCCGTCCTGACCGAAGCCCGAAATGCTGGCGAGGATGATTTTTTTATTTACTTTTTTCAGTGACTCGTAATCGATGCCGAGGCGGAATTTCACATCGGGGCGATAGTTCTCCGCCACCACATCCGATTTTTCGACCAACTGATTAAAAATTTTCAGGCCGTCGGCGTCTTTCAGGTTCAAGGTAAAACCGCGCTTGTTGCGATGCAGATTCTGAAAATCCGCCCCCGTGCGCGAGCCGCCCCAGGCTTCAGGCAGATTCAAGCCCGGCGGCGTTTCGATTTTGATCACATCCGCGCCCCAATCGGCAAGCTGGCGCACGCACGTGGGGCCGGAGCGCACACGGGTCAGATCGATGACGCGAAAACGGGCGAGCGGGCCGCGACGCTGAGTGGTTGCATTCATTACGGGTTACCTCGAAGGGGAAAGCTGCTGATTTAAGGGGAGTTTGGTAGTGTTTGAATCGGGCCGGCCCGGGTTGCCCGAGTTGCCATTGCGACCGTGAACCCCCAGTTTCGCATAAAAACCGCGCCGCTTGCGGATGCCACCCAAAACGCTGAGCCACCGCACAAACCCATTTGGCCTAAGACGTTCGATCTATTTACCAAAGACGTTGCACGCGGCCACAATCACTATGACGACGCAGGACTATTGATTTATGTTTCCCTGTCAGGTTTCCTTTCGCCAAGGAGAAAATCATGGCCATCATTGCGGATAAGGTTCCTCAGCCGCCGGCGTTGCCTGCCGGCTTCAAACGCCGTGTTGTTATCAAGTTTCGGTCGGACGTGCAACTGCCGTATTCGAACGCGGCGAGCGCCGAGTTCGCCAAACAGGCGGGCAGCGACTGGCACGATCTGCTCGCCGCCTATCCCGGCATGACGCTAACGCCGTACTTCTCGACCATCGCCGAAGCCACGTTGCGCAGCCTCACGCAGCGCGCGCCGGTGCCGACGGGCTTTACCTCGTATTTCGTGATGGACTGCCCCGCCAGCGTGGACGTCACAGCCATGGCCCGCGCGATTGCCGCGCTGCCGAATGTGCAGACCGCTTATCCGGAAGGTGGGCCGACCCCGCCGCCACTCGATCCGTCCAATGATCCGCGCAATGCGGATCAGGATTATCTCGATGCGGCGCCCGGGGGCATTGATGCGCGCTGGGCGTGGGCCAGCACCGACGGCAGCGGCGTGGGCTTTGTGGATTTGGAACGCGGCTGGACGCTCAACCATGAGGATCTCGCCGCCGCGAACATCACCCTCATTTCCGGCGTGAGCCAGGATTTTCACGGCCATGGCACCGCAGTACTCGGTGAAGTGGTGTCAGCCGACAACACACTCGGCGGCGTGGGCATCGCGCCACGATGCAGCGCGCGCGTGGTGTCGCAGTGGCGCACCGCCGGCATCTACAACACGGCGGAGGCCATTTTGAGTGCAGTCGGCGTGATGAGTGCCGGCGACGTGTTGCTGCTCGAAGCGCAGACCACGCATCCGAATGCGGCGGGCTTCGTGCCGGTCGAGGTGGAACAAGCTGTGTTCGACGCGATCCAGTTTGCCACCGCGCAGGGCATCATCGTGGTGGAAGCCGGGGCCAACGGCTCGGTCGATCTGGATGCGTTTCAGGATTTGAGCGGCCGCAGCATTCTGAATCGCGGCAGCGCCGATTTCCGCGACTCCGGCGCGATCATGGTGGGCGCCGCCAGTTCGGCGGCGCCGCATCAGCGTCTGGGATTCTCCAACTTTGGCAGCCGCATCGATTGTTTTGCGTGGGGCCAGAATATCGACACCACCGGCGACGGCTGGACCGGCACCGCGCTCAATAGCTACACCCCCAGCTTCGGCGGCACCTCGGGCGCCTCGCCGATTGTTTCCGGCGCCGCGCTGCTGATTCAATCGTGGAAGGTAGCGCGCGGCATAGCGCGGCTCACCCCGGCGGTGATGCGTTCGGCGTTGAGCGACCCCGCATTGAATACCGCCAGCGCCAATCCTGCGGGCGACCGCATCGGCGTCATGCCCAACCTGCGTTCCCATATCACACGCAGGAACCGTTTCTGGTGGTGGCGTTACCTCGCCTGGGCGTGGCTGATTGTGATCGGCGGCTTGTTGATTACGCCCGGCGGCGTGTGGTGCATCCGTTGCGGGCCGCAAGCCGGCGGTTATCTGGGTGACCCCGTGGTCATCGTTCTGGGGCTGGTGTCGATCGTGCTGGGCGTGATCGGCTTGGGCCAGGTAGCGCGTGATGTCGCGAGTCAAGGCGGCCCGTAATGGCCCGTAACGGTCCGTAATGCGGGTTATCGCGGCGTCGCTGATGGAACCGACTTTCAGATACCCGCGTACCACTGATAACCGCGATCTTCCCAATAGCCGCCTTTGCCGCGACCGAGATGGGAAAAGCTTTCCACCAACTCCAGGCGCGTCACGAACTTGGCGTGTTTGTAACCGAGTTGCCGCTCCACGCGCAGCCGCAGCGGCGCGCCGTTGGCCACCGGCACGGGCTTGCCGTTTAACGCATACGCCAGAATCGTTTGCGCGTGGTAGGCATCGTCCATATCGACGCTTTCGTAGTACGGCGTCTTGGTAGCGCCCTTGCCGTAGGTGTCGGCGCAGTGAAACACCACATAGCGTGCATTCGGTTTGGGCCTGGCGAGCGCGAGTACTTGCGCGAGCGGCACGCCCGTCCATTGGCCGATGGCGCTCCAGCCTTCGACGCAATCGTGACGCGTGATCTGCGTGCGGCTGGGCATGGCGCGCAGTTGCGCCAGCGTGTAGTCGGCAGGCTGCTCGACCAGGCCATCGACCTTGAGCGACCATTGTGCAAAGTTATCCGGCGCCAGCGCGCGGTATTCAGCGTCACCGGGATTGACGCTGCCATTGGCGCGAAACGGGATGGTCAAGTCGGCCTTGCTGAACTCCTGTGCCATGGAGATACGTCCGGTGAGGCGATGCATGCCTTCGTTCAGCGATTCGCCGACGGACAATAGTTTGTTGAACCACGGACTGGCATTCAGGCGGTCGCAACCGGCGAGCGCGAGCGTGGCGACGCCGGCAACTGCGCGTGTGAGAAATTGGCGTTTGTTCATTATTTTTCTCCCGTGATGCGATAGTTGCCGGTGATCATCGATCTCAGGTGGTTCCAC